>NZ_DCYC01000016.1:0-51992 GCF_002330965.1 Arsenicicoccus sp. UBA2120 | reverse complement strand
GGCCATGTGGTCGGCCTCGTCCAGGATCGTGATCTCGATCCCGCCGAGGTCGCACAGACCCTGCTGGACGAGGTCCTGCAGCCGACCGGGGCAGGCGATGAGGATGTCGACGCCACGCTTGAGCGCCGACACCTGCGGGCCCTGGCCGACCCCGCCGAAGACGGTCAGCGTGCGCTGGCCCTCGGCCGCGACGAGCGGCGCGGCGGCCGCCTCGATCTGGGTGGCGAGCTCACGGGTCGGCGCCAGGATCAGCGCGCGGGGGCGGCTCGGGGTGCGGCGGCTGCCCGACGACGCGAGACGCGTCACGAGCGGCAGCAGGAACGCGTAGGTCTTGCCGGAGCCGGTGCGGCCCCGACCGAGGACGTCGCGGCCGGCGAGCGAGTCCGGCAGGGTGACGGCCTGGATGGGCGTCGGCTCGGTGATGCCCTTGCCCTCCAGGACAGAGGACAGGGACGTGGGCACGCCGAGGCGCGCAAAAGCATTGTTGCTCAAAACATCTCCGTAAGACGGCGAGCGTCTCGCCGGGCACGAGCGACGCGATGACGCATCGACGTGTGCACCTGGCGCGCCGGCACGAGCCGACGAGCGTGACCGGGGTGAGGACACCGGTCGTGACACCTGCAGCCCGAGGCAAGACAGGGCGGACCGCTGCCCAAACCCTACGCCATCGACGGCGAGGTTCTGGTCAGCCGCGCTGGGAGAGGCTCAGAGACGCTCAATGACGTTCAGCGACGCACGTGGCGATAGACGCGCGAGGCGGCCACCGCACCCACCGTGAGCGTCGTCGCGAGGCAGCCGATCGGCAGCGGCAGGCAGCAGCCGCCGACGGAGACGGAGGTGCCGTTGCGGGTGCGCGTGCTCCAGTGCGGGAAGGGGAAGAGCCTCGGGCCGGACCGGCCGGACTCCTGCGCCTCGTACTGGCCCTGCTGGCCGCCATACTGCCCAGGCTGTCCACCGAACTGTCCGCCCTGCTGGCCGTAGGCGTCGGTCGGGTTACCGTAGGCGTCCGTCGGGCGGTTGGCGTAGGCGTCACCGCGGCGCGGGTCGTAGGCGTCGCCGGGGCGCGGGTCGTAGGCGTCGCCGGGCCGGGGGTCGTAGGGGCCGGAACCGGGCTGCGGGGGGTAGGTCATGGCAGGTCGGATACCCCGGTCGCCCGGGGGCTCAACCCTCGGGCCTCCGACCGCGCGGGCGCGCGGGCGTGAGGAAGCAGACACGACGCTCCGGTCGACAACCCCCGGGGGCGGGTCTTGGATTGACCCATGAGCGACGTCAACGAGCCCGTGCAGCAGATGACCGAGGAGCAGTGCTGGGAGCGGCTGGGGTCCACCACCTTCGGCCGACTCGCCACCGCCGCCGTCGGGGACGTGCAGATCACCCCCATCAACTACGTCGTCCACGACGGACGCCTCGTGTTCCGCACCGCCGAGGGCAGCAAGCTCGCCTCCCTGGTCGTGGCCTCGCGCGTCGCCATCGAGATCGACGACGTCACCACGCAGACCGCGTGGAGCGTCATCGGCAAGGGCGACGCGCACGTGGTGCACAACATGGACGAGGCGGACCGCCTCGAGGAGCTCGGCCTGCACCCGTGGGTGGACACGCGCAAGGAGGTCTTCGTCCTCGTCGAGCTCGACGAGGTCTCCGGGCGCGTCTTCGCCCTCGCCCGCTGACCCCGCCCGACGTCGACGGGCGCTGGCCGTTACCCTCGTCCCTGTGGAGACCAGCGTCTATGTCGCGTCCGCCGAGGGCCACAGCGGTAAGTCCGCCGTGGCCCTCGGGCTGCTCGAGTCCCTGACCCGGCGCTATGCCCGGGTCGCGGTCTATCGACCCGTGACCGAGGGGGTGCCCGAGGACGACACGGTCCTCGCGACCGTCCTGTCGCGCAGCTCGGTGCCGTTGTCGCCGGCCGAGGCGGTGGGCGTGTCGTACGACGACGTCCACCAGGACCCGGACGGCGCGCTGTCCCGGATCGTCGAGCGCTACCACGAGATCCAGCACGACGCCGACATCGTCCTCGTGCTCGGCTCCGACTTCACCGACGTCACCAGCCCGACCGAGTTCTCCTACAACGCCCGGATCGCCGCCAACCTCGCGGCCCCGGTCCTGCTCGTCGTCGGCGCGCACGGCCGCGAGACCGAGGACGTCGCCACCGTCGTCGAGATGGCCCTCACCGAGCTGCGCACCAACTCCGCCACTCCCCTGGCCGTCGTCGTCAACCGCGCCGACGCCGCTGCGGAGGACCTCCGGGCGGCGGTCCAGGGCGTGACGGCGGGCTCCGCGGGAGGCGCCGGCCTGCCGACATACGTCATCCCGGCCTCGACCGTGCTGTCCGCCCCGACGGTCCGCGACCTGCTCAAGGCCACCGACGCCGAGCTGATCTCCGGGGACGAGTCGCTGCTCGACCGCGAGGCGCTCGCCTTCGTGACCGCGGCGATGACCATGCCCAACGTGCTCGACCGGCTGCTCGACGAGTCCCTCGTGCTGACCCCCGGCGACCGGGCCGACGTGCTGCTGAGCGTGCTGCTCGCGCACCAGTCGAGCACCTTCCCGAGCATCGCCGGCGTCATGCTCAACGGCGGCTTCGAGCTGCCCCCGCAGGTGCGCCGGCTGATCGACGGCCTCGGCTCGAGCCTGCCGATCATGACCACGCAGGGCGGCACCCACGACACCGTCATGGCGCTGAGCGGGGTCCGCGGCCGGATGACGCCCGCCTCGACCCGCAAGGTCGCCACCGCCGTCGAGCTGTTCGCCGAGCACGTCGACACCGACGCGCTGCTCGGCCACCTGCGCGAGCCGCACCCCTCGATCGTCACGCCGCTGATGTTCGAGCACCGCCTCCTCGAGCAGGCCCGCGCCGCCGACCGCCACATCGTGCTGCCGGAGGGCCAGGACGACCGGATCCTGCGCGCCACCGAGATCCTGCTCAGCCGCAAGACGGTGCGCATCACGCTGCTCGGCGTCGCCGATGAGCTGCAGGCGCGGGCGCGCGAGATCGGCGTCGACCTGACCGGCGCCCAGATCATCGACCCCCAGGACCCTGACCACGTCGAGCGGTTCGCGGCGCGCTATGCCGAGCTGCGGGCGCATAAGGGCATGACCGTCGAGCGGGCCCGCGAGGTCGTGATCGACCCGTCCTACTTCGGCACGATGATGGTGCTGATGGGCGAGGCCGACGGCATGGTCTCCGGCGCGGTCAACACCACGGCCCACACGATCCGGCCGGCCCTCGAGGTCGTCAAGACCAATCCCGGTGTCTCCGTGGTCAGCTCGAGCTTCCTCATGTGCCTCAAGGACCACGTGACGGTGTATGGCGACTGCGCCGTCAACCCCGACCCCGACGCCGAGCAGCTCGCCGACATCGCCATCTCCTCGGCGCAGACCGCCACGGCGTTCGGGATCGAGCCGCGCGTGGCGATGCTGTCCTACTCCACCGGCACGTCCGGGTCCGGCGCCGACGTCGACAAGGTCCGCGCGGCGACCGAGATCGTGCGCCGCCGCGCGCCGGAGCTGCTCGTCGAGGGACCGATCCAGTTCGACGCCGCCGTGGACCCCGCGGTCGGGTCGAGCAAGGCGCCCGGCTCCGCCGTCGCCGGGCAGGCGACCGTGCTGATCTTCCCCGACCTCAACACCGGCAACAACACCTATAAGGCCGTCCAGCGGACCGCCGGCGCCGTGGCGATCGGCCCGGTGCTGCAGGGCCTGCGCAAGCCGGTCAACGACCTGTCCCGCGGCGCCACCCTGCGCGACATCGTCAACACGGTGGCGATCACCGCCATCCAGTCCACCCTGCCCGCGCCGGCCGCCCAGTCGGTCGACTGACCCCCCGACCCGCCGAGCCAGAGAGCCTCCCATGCCGTCCGTCCTCGTCCTCAACGCCGGGTCGTCCTCGCTGAAGTACCAGCTCGTCCAGGTCGGCACGCGTGACGTGCTCGCTGTCGGGCTGGTCGAGGCGATCGGGCTGCCCAGCGCCAAGATCACCCACACCGGCGGCGGCGACAAGGTCGCCAAGGCCATCGACTGCCCCGACCACAAGGCCGCCATCGCCGCCGTGGTCGAGATGTTCGACCGCGTCGGGCCGAGGCTCGCCGACGCCGAGCTCGTGGCGGTCGGCCACCGCGTCGTCCACGGCGGCGAGAAGTTCAGTGACGCCGTCCTCGTCACCGACGAGCTGCTGGACACGCTCGACGAGCTGACGCCGCTCGCGCCGCTGCACAACCCCGCCAACCTCGTCGGGCTGCGCGCCGCGCTCGAGCTCTTTCCCGACCTGCCGCAGGTGGGCGTCTTCGACACCGCCTTCCACCAGACGATGCCGGACTACGCCTACACCTACGCCGTCCCGCACGAGTGGCGCGAGAAGCACGGCGTGCGCCGCTACGGCTTCCACGGCACCTCGCACCTCTACGTGTCGCAGGAGGCCGCGCGGATGCTCGGCAAGGACCCGAGCGAGGTCAGCGTCATCGTCCTGCACCTGGGCAACGGTGCCTCCGTCACCGCCGTCCAGGGCGGCGTCAGCATCGACACCTCCATGGGCCTCACCCCGCTCGAGGGCCTGGTCATGGGCACCCGCAGCGGTGACATCGACCCCGCGATCCCGATGCACATGGTCCGCGCCGCCGGCCTGACCATGGAGGAGGTCGACCACGCGCTCTACAAGGAGTCGGGGCTCAAGGGCCTGACCGGGCACAGCGACAGCCGCGACGTCGAGGACCTGCGCGCCTCCGGCGACGACCGCGCCCGCCTCGCGCAGGAGGTGTCGACCTACCGGCTCAAGAAGTACATCGGCGCCTACGCCGCCGCCATGGGGTCGCTCGACGCCATCGCCTTCACCGGCGGCATCGGTGAGAACTCCGTCGTCGTGCGGCGCATGGCGACCGAGGGCCTCGGCATCCTCGGCATCGAGGTCGACCCCGAGCTCAACGCCGGCCGCTCCAAGCAGGCCCACGACATCGCCACCGCCGACTCGCGGGTGCGCGTCTTCGTCATCCCGACCGACGAGGAGGGCGAGATCGCCCGCCAGACCTACGCGGTCGCCAAGGAGGCCGGGCGCGTATGACGGTCGCCCGCCGATGACCCTGTCCACCGCCCTCGCGCGGGTGACGGCGACACGCTACGTCCTGCCGCTGCGTGAGGGCGGCTCGCTGCCCGGCCTCGTGGAGGCGTCCGACGACGGCACCTATGTCATGAAGCTGACCGGCGCCGGCCAGGGGCCGCGCGTGCTCGTGGCCGAGGTCATCGTCGCCGGGCTGGCGCGGGCGCTGGAGATCCCGACGCCCGAGCTCGTCATGCTGGACCTGCAGGAGCCGATCGCGCGGTTTGAGCCCGACGAGGAGGTGCAGGACGTCCTGTCCGCCAGCCTCGGGCCCAACCTCGGGGTCGACTACCTGCCCGGCGCGTTCGGGTATGACGGGTCGCGGCCGCCCTCGGCGGGTCTCGCCGGGCGGATCCTGTGGCTGGACGCCCTCACCGCCAACGTGGACCGCACGTGGAGCAACCCCAACCTGCTGGTCTGGCACGGGCGGACGTGGGCGATCGACCACGGGGCGGCGCTGTACTTCCACCACTCGTGGCCGTCCCGCGGCGTCGACCCCGCCCGGTTCGCCGCGCAGCCCTACGACGCCGAGCGGCACATCCTGCGCGGCCCGGCGGGTGACGTGTCGGCGCTCGACGGTGCGTGCGCTGCGGTGCTGACGCCGGACGTGGTGCGGGCAGCCGTCGAGGCGGTGCCCGCCGAGTGGCTACACCCCGTCGAGGGCCTCGCCGGCCTGGACTCCCCGTCGGCCGTGCGTGCGGCATACGTCGACTGCCTGCTCGCCCGGCTGGCCGACCGCTCGGCCTGGCTGCCCGGCCCGCCCGCGGGGCCGCCGAGCGAAGGACCGGAGGACCTGGCCCGGTCCCAGGAGGCCCGCCGGCGGTGGACCCGATGAGCGAGCCGGCCCGGCGCCTCGTCCCGACCGCCGACGCCGAGCGCTCCCCCTGGTTCGCCTACCAGTACCTCGTGCTGCGCGCCGTCCCCCGCGTCGAGCGCGAGGAGTTCGTCAACGTCGGGGTCGTGCTCTACAGCCAGGACGCGGGCTTCCTGGACGCGGCCGTGCACGTCGACGCGTCGCGGCTGCGGGCCCTCTGCGCGGACATCGACCTCGACGCGCTGGGCGACGGGCTCGAGACCGTTCGGGCCGTATGCCGTGGCGAGGCCGTCGCGGGGCTGGACGCAGCGGCCCGGCCCTGGCGCAGGTTCGGCTGGCTGGAGGCGCCCCGCAGCACGGTGATCCAGCCGTCACGCCCCCACGGCGGGCTCACCCGCGACCCCGCGGCCGAGCTGACCACCCTGCTCGACCGCCTCGTCCGCTAGGGCGTGTCTCTTAAAGTGGGCAGCCATAGGAGGATCGCGCGGAGCAGGACGCCGGCCCGGTAGGTCAGGGCGAGCTTGTCGTACCTGGTGGCCAGGGCGCGCCATTGCTTGACGCGTTCGAAGCCGTTCTCGACGACGTGGCGTTTGGCGTACGCGGTGGGGTCGGTCTTGGGTGGGCGTCCTCCCCGGGCCCCGCGGCGCTTGCGGTTGGCTTGCTGGTCGCGGGGCTCGGCGATCACGGCGGTGATCCCTCGGCTGCGCAGCAGGGCCCGGTGGGCCCGTGAGGAGTAGGCCTTGTCGGCCATGACCGCGGTCGGGGTGGTCCGGGGCCGCCCGGGCCCGACGCGTGGGACCCGAACGGCGTCAAGCAGGTTCGTGAACATCCGTGAGTCGCTGCCCTGCCCCGGACCGAGCAGCACCACCATCGGCAAACCGTTGCCGTCGCAGAGCTGATGGACCTTGGTCGACAAGCCCCCGCGGGAGCGGCCAATCGCGTGATCGTCAGGCTCGACGAGCAGATTCTTGTGATTCGACAAGTCCCCCTGTGAGGCGGGTGGTATTGGTGGCGTGCTGGTGAGCGCGGGCGATGGTGGAGTCCACCGCGACCTGCCAGTCGATGACCTCTGCCGCGTCTGCTCGAGTCAGCAGCGCGCTCAGGACACGGTCCCAGGTGCCGTCCCCGGCGAAGCGGCGGTGGCGCTTCCACACCGTCTGCCAGGGCCCGAACTCGCCTGGCAGGTCCCGCCACGCGATGCCGGTCCGGTACCGGTAGATGATCCCCTCCACCACCGTGCGGTGATCACGAAAACGCCTACCTCGCTTACCATCCGAGGTCGGCATGAACGGTTCGACCAGTTCCCACTCGGCATCCGAAAGCACCCTCATCCGCGACATGCTGTCCAGAATCGCGGGTCACCCCACACGCCATTGGGAGACACGCCCTAGCCGCGAGCACTGCGCTGGGCCCTGCCAGCGCTCGCGCCGTGGCCAACGGGTGGGTTCCACCACCGTCATCGGTGGCCTTCTCCACCCGTTGCCGCGAGCGCTGCCCGCGAGGTGGGTCGCGTGGTTAACGGGTGGATTCCGCCACCGTCATCGGTGGCCTTCTCCACCCGTTGCTGCGAGGCGCTGCCCGCGAGGTGGGCCGCGTAGCTAACGGGTGGATTCCGCCACCGTCATCGGTGGTCTTCTCCACCCGTTACCGCGAAGGCATCGAGGTCGAAGCCCTGGCCGGCCGGGTCTCCATCCCGCCCATCTCCAGAGGACGCGTTGCGTGTGCCGCCTCGTCCGGCTGCGGGTCCTCCTACCAGGATCAGGTCGCGGCGGGGTGCGCCCGCTGAGAATTGCGCCGAGCGGGGAAGTCTCGAACTGTTATGGCCGCAGCCGCCGCCAAAAGGGTCCCCGCGACGACATACTGCGCCGGCCCGAAGGGGCCGCCCGTCTCGTCGATCGAGACGTTGAACGACGCAAGGTGCCACGGACCAATGAGGAGTGCGCTCAAGGCGACAGCCGACATCACGTGCTCTGTGGGTGTCGCTGTGTCCTGGGCAAAGTCGGGCGCCATCAGCGCGGTCACCCACGCGAAACCCATCAAGGGCCAGACCAGGTCGGCAATCGCACCCAGACCGTCGTTCAGGTTGTAGACGGTGGAGGAGGGGTACTGCACCGCGAGGTCCCAGACGAACAGGCACCCGAGGGCGGGAACCAGCCCGACGATCGCCGTCCACCATCGGCCTCGGCTCAGCCCGAGGAGGAGAAAGCCGACCGCCATGGCGAGGTAGGCCGAGGGGTGGGAGTCGACCAGGAAGATGACACCGGCGACGCCGAACGAGGCTGCACACGCCAGCGAGATGGCGCGGCGGGTTCGGCTCATGCCGTCAGTGTCCCGAGCCCGGGCACGGATGGCAACGCTCAGTCCGCAGGCCAACCCCCCCCCGGGGCCTCGCCATGGTCCGAGCTCACGATCCGGGGCGCCAGACGCCCCGGGATGTAGCACAAGAGTCACCATGGACCTATGGAGACGGTTGGACTACGTGAGCTGAGGCAGGACGCCTCCGGGCTTGTGCGGCGCGTCGAGCGGAGCGAGGGAATCGTCATCACCGTCTCCGGCCGGCCCAGCGACAGACTCGTGCCGGCCCATGAGACCCGCTGGCGCCGGTGGGAGGACGTCGCGGACCTGTTCACTGGACCGGGCGACCCGGACTGGAACGCAGACAGGGAGCTGCTCGACGACACCATGCGAGACCCGTGGGGCGACCAGTGAACGGTCGACCCCAGACGAAAGAACGGGGCCTGCTCGACACGCGTGTGGAGATTGCGAGCGACGCCGACTACGTGCCAGGCGTCCTGGCCATCAGCGCCGCCACCTTGGCAGAGCTGCCCTTCGGAGTCCTCGTAGCGAGCTCTGCGCAGGTGCGCGCCGAGCGGCTCAGGCGCTTGAGCCTCCTCCAACGTCGGTTCGACGCCTTACCCCTCGACGAGGCAGTCGCGGCCAGCTACGGACGACTCGCCGCCGCCGTCGTCGAAGCCGGTCGCCAGCCTCGCCGACGCACCGTGGACTTGCTCATCGCGGCGACAGCCCACGCCCACGATGCCGTCCTATACACCCGCAACCCGGACGACTTCGCCGGCCTCGAGGGACTGATCGACGTTCGCGTGGTGTGACGAACTGCGGCACGCGCGGGTGCAGGACAAGCAGCGGTGTGCGCACGCTGCGCTGTCCGACGGAGCACGCAGGTGGTCGTCCCTCCGCCCCCGTGGCACAGTCGTCTCATGAGTGCGGCAGACCACACTCCTCGGGAGCCGAGGCTGGGGACCCCTCGGCTGGTGCTGCGGCCGTGGCGACCGAGCGAGTCGCCCGTCCTCCGCGAGCTGTGGAGCGAGCGAGACCCGCGGGTGCCGCCCCACCGGCGGATCGGTGACGATGGGAGCCCTACGGTCGAGCAGCTGGCCCAGTCGATTCTCTCCCATCCACCCACGTCGCTCGGGCTCATCGCCGTCGAGCTCGCGGAGAACGGGGAGGTCATCGGCTCCTGCGGGTTGGCGGACGGCGCACGTCCTGGCCCAGGTGAGTCAGAGCTGGCCTTTGAGCTGCTGCGCCGCCATTGGGACCGGGGCTATGCCACCGAGGCGTCGCATGCGGTCCTCGGCCGGGCCAGATCGTCGGGACATCGACGCCTGTGGGCGACGGTTTGGGACTGGAACAGCGCCTCCCGGCGAGTTCTGGCCAAGCTGGGATTCGCCGAGACCGGGGAGCATGAGCTCGACGCGTCCGGTGGAACCTCGCTGCTCCTCGTTCGACAGCTCTGAACACGTATGTCGCAGACGGGTCCTCGCTGACCGGTGGAAAGCGCTCCAGGCCGTCACAGGTCCATGAGCAGGGCAAGGGTCTCGCGGATCTCACCCAGGGACACCGGGCCGACGTTCCCCGTGCGTGCATGGATGCGACTCGTGGCCACCGACCGCACGTGCTGACACTGCGCTGCAGACGGCTCAGCGAGCTGGTTGTGCTCGTCTGGGTCGAGGCGGACCTCGCTGCGGTTCTGGCGCAGGGTTCGGGTCAACGGCACGACCTGGATGACGTTGGGGCCGCCGCCCAAGATTCGAGCGGCCGTGACGACGACGGCTGGCCGGCGCAGGCCGGCCTCGCTGCCCGTGGGCATGCCCAGGTCGAGTTCGACAACGTCACCCGGCGTCAGCATTGAGCCAAGCGACTTCGTCGTCCGACAGCCTCCCCGCCAGGTCGCGTGCTACCGCGTCCTGGTCCAGGGCGCGGATTGCTCTCATCACCGTCTCGTCGACAGTCTCGTGACGCTGAGCCGCCAAGCGGGTCACGCGCGCGTGAGTGGTTCTGCTGACGCGGATCGTCGTTGTTTCGGCCATGGGATGACCGTATGCGCTGTAGACGGTCTCGTCTACAGCGCGGGTCGTGGACTCGGCACGCAGGAGTGTGTCGACGTCGCACGAGTCTGGGAAAGTGTCGGCGAGCCATCACAATTGTGGCGCTGTAGGGCGTCCGTGGCCACCCAGACGTGCGCACCCAGGGGAGGCGCCCCCTGGTCGGACCGACGTCCGTGCGAGTGGCTGTCATGAACTCTGGTCGCTACCAGGGCTCGACGGTGAGGCTGGGCCACCGAGCGGCATAGTCGCACGCTTTGGCGTCATAGACCTGCTTGGGCGCGAGGCGACGGTGCGGGCGGAGGTGCATGCCGAGGACATCGTCGAGGCCGAACGGTGCATAGAGCCGTAGCCCGGACTCGTCCCTGGTGACGCCGACGCAGCAGGCCGTTGAGGCGAAGGCCCGGATGGCGTCGGTGGCGCTGCTGAAGGGAGGGCAGGGCTTCCCGAACTTCTTTTCGTACCAGAGGTGGACGCGTGCCTGGTTCCGGACCTCGAGCGGTGCTGGGATGTCCGCCATGAGCTCGTCGGCGGCGCGGATGACGCCGTCCTCGGCCTCCCAGCTCAGGTCGGAGTCGTCGTGGTAGAAGACGTCGTAGTCCTTGATGCCGTACCCGGCGGGCTTGCCCTCGACGGAGTTCCAGACGTTCTGAAAGACCGCACCCGCCGTCAGCCACCATTCCGTCAGGCCCAATGATGGGAAGCGGTCCAGGACCGCGGCACACACAGGGTCGGCGAGCACCGCCGCCAGCACGATCTCATCGTGCACGTCCGAGGAGTGGCCCACCGCGTCAGCGTCTCACAGGGTCGGCCTCGCGCTTGGTCGTCTGGTCATCGGGCGCGAGACTGGGGCCCATGGGCACCTGGCTTGCATGGGGGGGCTGCTCGAGGACGTCAAGCGAGCGGCGGAGGCCGACGACCGCTCGGTCTCGGCGTGGATCCGCCGAGCCGTCGAGCACGAGCTGTCCCGCTCCGCCTAGAACCTCTGACGTCCGACGCGCGGCAAGAGCGGATGACGTCGGGTCTGCTGGGTGGCCTATCTGGCCAGACCGAGGAACGCCATCAGGGCCCGTTCGACCTCTACGAGGCCTTCGGGAGTCAGCCGACCCACACGAGTACCGACGTTCTCGCGGCGAACGGTAGTGATCTTGTCGATCATGACGTGGCTCTCGTGCTGCAGGCCGGTGAGGTCGTCCGCGACGACGCGAACGCGTAGCAGAGGAGCATCGACCAAGGTCGTCGTCAGCGGCATGACCGTCACCGAGGCGGTACCGGCGAACAGGTCGTCCTGCACGATCAGCGCAGGCCTGGGCTTGGACGCGTACACGCCCCCAGCCACGGTCCACAGCTCGCCGCGTCTCACTCCTCGTCCCAGGAAGCGCTGATCGCCTCGACGAACGGCTGGTCATCGGCCAGCTCGTCCGAGCCTGCGACGATCCCTGCCTGACGGTGCGCCTCCTGCGCAAATCGCTCGCTGCGCACGTCAGGGACCCAGATCTGCACCGGCCGAAGGCCGCGTGCACGCATCCTGCGCCGGTACTCACTGACTCGATGCTTCACCGTCATGCCCACCACGTTACATGTAACAAGCGTTCAGGACCGATAGGTGAAGCGCGCTGCCATCGGCATGAGCGGACGTCCCGAGCCCGACCCACGCTCCGACCCTGACGCCAGACCACCGGAATGGCTCGACGACCAACGTCCGTGAGGAAGTCGTCGAGCGTCTTCGCCATGTCGATCACGTTCCCGTCAGTGCTCGTTGGGCTCACGAGCTTGTCCAACAGACACACGGCGGGGTCGTGCTCCACAACCAGGACGCGGGCTTCGTCGACGGTGCGCGTCGACGCGCTGGGCGACGGGTTCGGGACACTGCGGGCCGTATGCCGTGGCGGGGCCGCCGCGGGGGCGAGCTGACCACCCTGCTGGACCGCCAGCCTCGAACCAACAGACAGGGATCGAGGTGGTGCCGGGTCAGCGCTGAGCCCGCGCCGTGTCGAGCACGACCGAGGTGGAGCCGACCTCGGTGCACGTGAAGGTGATGTCACCCTGGACGAAGTCCTCCCCCTGCGCGCACACGTTGTCTCCTTCGCCGACCTGGATCGTGGCGGTGCCGCCCTGGGTGGCCTCGGCCAGCCTGATCTTCTCCCGCACCCTCCTGAATCGGCCCTGCGAGTTCAGCGAGCGCGGCAGGTCGTGGAACTCGGTGCCTGAGATCTCGAGGCGGCAACTGCCGCTGCTGTCGCACCGACTGCTCCACGAGCCCGTCTCGCACGCTGAGAGCAAAAGCGTCGCGGCGACGGTGCCAAGAGCGGTGGCGAGGTGACGACGAGACCTGGTCATGGGCACGACAGCAGTATAAGGGTGAGGCTAGAGGGTCACGGGTCGACCGTCTCGCCGACCGGCGCGCCGCCGCAGCGTTGTCGTGCACCGCGAACGCGGACATCGTTCTGCAGCTCAGGCAGGTCCCGCGGGTCTGTCGACTCCCAGGTGGTCAGTCGGAGTCGGTCAGTGGTGAGCACCGTGGTCCGCACACCCCACAACCTGGCCTGGCTCACCCGGCGAGGTGTCCCCAGCGTCCGGCGAGGTCGGACCAGGGACCGACCTCGGCGACGCGGCCGTCCACGACCACGACGACGACGTCCGCCTGCGCGAGCGCCGCGCGCTTGGAGCTGGCACCGACGACGGTCATCGACCGGGCGCGCAGGGCCTGCCACAGCTCGATCTCGGTGCGCGCGTCCAGCGCCGAGGAGACGTCGTCGGCGAGCAGCAGCTCGGCGTCGGCGGCGACCGCTCGGGCCAGGGCCAGGCGCTGGACCTGACCGCCGGACAGGCGGACCCCGCGGTGGCCGACGAGCGAGTGGGCCCCGCCGGCCTGCTCGACGTCCGGTCCGAGCCGCGCCACCCCGATGGGGCTCTCGAAGGCACGGTCGAAGCCGAGGCGGACGTTCTCGTCGAAGGTCCCCGACAGCACTCGGGGCACCTGTCCGACATACGCGACCTGACCCGGCCGCAGGAAGACCTCGGGGTCGGTGATCTCCTCGCCGTTCCACCGCAGGGAGCCGCGGTGGTCGGCCAGCCCGGCGACGGCGCGCAGCAGGCTCGACTTACCGGAGCCGACCTGCCCGACCAGCAGCACGAGCTCGCCCCGGTCGATGTCGAGGTCCACGTCCTCGACGCCCACCGTGCCGTCCTCGTGCACGGCGGACAGCCCGCGCATCGACAGGCGCTGCAGCGGCACGCGGGGGGTGGAGGCCGGCTCCGGGGCGGTGCCGGCGACCAGGTCGACGTCCGTCGGCAGGGCGACGAGGTCTGCGCCCCCCGCCATCCGGCTCGTCGCCACCTGCCAGGCGCGCGTGCCCGGGGCCTCGGTGACCACGGCGCCGGCGACCCGGCCGAACCAGTCGAACCCGTTGACCGCGCTGACGACCAGCAGCGCGGTGGCCAGGCCCCACCGGCCCGTCAGGACCCCGCCCCACGCCGCGACGGCGCCGGCCTGGACCATGACGGTGGGCACGCCGTCCAGGAAGGCCTGGACCCGGTGCTCGCGCACCGCGGCTGCCACCCGTCCTGCGTCGACGTGGCGCAGGTGGCGGCGCACCTCCGGCATACGGCCGGCGAGCTTGACCGTGCGGGCCGACTCGAGCACGGACACGAGGACCCGGCCGAAGCGGGCCCGGGTGGCCGAGGCCTGGGCCGCGGACCGCCCGGCGACGGGACGACCCACCGCGGAGGCCGTCGCCGAGGCGACCATGACGACGAGCAGGACGAGGCCCGCCATCCAGGTCCCGGCGGCGATCGCGGTGACCAGGCAGATCAGCAGGCCGTTGACGAAGTCGACCCACCGGTCGGCGTAGCGCGCGTAGCGGTCGGAGTCCATGGCCCGGGCCACGACCTCGCCGGCGGGGACGCGCTCGAGGCGGCGCTGCCCGGTCTGGCCGACGAGCACGGACATGCGTACCCGGAGCAGGACCTCGATCCACCAGCGGGGATAGCGCACGACCGCCGAGGCGAGGGCCACCGGGCCCAGGAGCGTGACGGCCACGACGAGGCCCAGCCACCACCACGGGGAGGCGCCACCCTGGAGGGCCTGCACGGTGTGGCCCCAGGCATAGCCCGTGATGGCGCCCAGCGCGCCACCGAGCGACTGCGCGAGAAAGAGCGACGCGGCGAACAACCCCCACGTCGGTCGCACCGCGAGCACGTTGAGAATGCCTCGGGCCAGGGACGGTCCGTTGCCCGGGTCACGGGGGTTCGGGGGCTCGCCGCGCCGGCGGACGGTGCCCAGAGCGGTGACGGCGGTGCTGCCCTCGGGGGCGACCGGGGTCGTCTCGCCCTCCGGCCGAGGGGCCGGGCGCACGTCCGTCTCCCGCGCCGCCTCCAGGAGGGTGAGGAAGGGGCCGGGCTCGGCGGCGAGCCGGGCCCGCTCCCCCGCCTGCACGACCCGGCCGTCCGCGAGGACGGCGACGAGGTCGGCGCGGGCGATCGTCGACAGCCGGTGCGCGATGAGGATGCCGGTGCGGCCGTGGAGCAACCGCTCGGACGCGGCCACGACGCGGGCCTCGGTGAGGGGGTCCATGCGGGCGGTCGCCTCGTCCAGCACGACGACCTGCACGTCCCGCATCAGCAGCCGGGCGAAGGCGAGCAGCTGCTCCTCCCCCGCGGACAGGACCGTGCCGCCGGGGCCGAGCAGGGTGTCGATGCCGTCGTCGAGACCGGCGACCCAGTCACCGAGCCCCAGCTCGGCCACGACCTCCTCGATCCGGTCGCGGGGCGCGTCGGTGAACAGCGAGATGTTCTGCGCGAGGGTGCCGGCCAGGATCTCGGTGCGCTGCGTGACGACACCCACGGTGCGACGGAGCTCCTGCAGGTCGAGGTCCAGGACGTCGACCCCGCCGAGGAAGACCTCGCCCGGACGCGGGTCGACCGCGCGCGAGACCAGCGAGGCGAGCGTCGACTTGCCCGACCCCGTGCGTCCGACGAGCGCCAGGGTCTGCCCCGCGGGCAGCGTGAGGTCGACGTCGCGCAGCGCGAACGCGCCCTCGGCGTACGCGAAGGTCGCGTGGCGGAACTCCAGGGTCACCGGGCCTGGGGGCAGCTCCTCGCCGCCGTCCGGCTCCGGCTCGACGGCCATCATCTGGCGCAGGCGCAGGATGGCGCCGAGCCCCGCCTGCAGGTCGGGCAGCTGGTCGGCGACGCGACCGATGTAGCCGACGAACGTCGCGGTGATGAGGAAGAGCGTGACGAGCTGGGGGACGGACAGCCGGTCGGTCGTGGCGAGCATGACCCCGACGGCGGCGACGGCGGCGAGCAGGGCGTGGAGGATCACCCCGGTGCGCAGGGTCACCGCGCGCTCGAGGGTCAGCACCTCGTGGAAGCGCCGGTGCACCTCGGCGGACAGAGCGGCAAGACGGCGTATGGCGAACGCCTGGCCGAGGCTCGTCCGCAGGTCGTCCTGCGCGGCGATGCCCTCCTCGAGGGCTGCGGCATGGTCGGTCCACGCGGCCTCCTCCACCACCTTGCGCCGGGCGATCTCGTCCAGGAGGCCGCGCACGGACAGGATGGCGGCCGCCGCGAAGACCGGAAACAGGAGCACCGACGGCCACCAGGTGAAGCCGGCGACGACGAGCATCGGGACGATCGAGACGATGGCGCGCAGCATCATCCAGACCTGGATCCGCACGAGGGAGCCGACCTCTCGGGTGTCGTCGTCGACGCGGTCGAGGATCTCCCCCACAGGCTGCTCCGACAGCGTCGGGAGCGGCTGGCTCAGCGCGGCGTCGAGCAGGTCGTCCCGCAGCCGCCCCTCGGCCCGGTCGGACACGGCGGCCCACAGCCAGCGGCCGAGGGTGTCGACGGCGGCTCCCCCGATGACGCAGGCGGCGAGCACCCACAGGAGGGTCCACGAGACCTGGTCGGCGAGCCGCCCCGCCACCACGGTGCCGAGCGCCGTGCCGACGGCTCCGGTGGTGAGCGCCAGGAGTGCCGCACCGGCCGTGGGGCTCCGGAGGCGGTGCCAGGTCACGGTGCGGTGATCAGCGGGGCGAGCACGGCGGCCGGACACAGTCACGGCGGTCGAGCCTACGCGAGCGAGGAGCCCGACCACCACGGACTTTCGGTGCCCCACGCTGGGTGCGCTCGGAGGGCTCGGCATAGGGTCGGAACATGAGCTCCCTCGACCGACCCATGGCCCCGGACCCCTACGAGCTGCTCCCCCAGGTGGCGTCGTTCACCGTCACCAGCGAGTCCTTCGACGACGGCGCGGACCTGCCCGACGCCCAGCTCTTCGACTCCTGGGGGATGACCGGCGACAACCGGTCCCCCCAGCTGAGCTGGACCGGTGCTCCCGCCGAGACCCGCGGGTATGCCGTCACCTGCTTCGACCCGGACGCCCCCACGCCGAGCGGCTTCTGGCACTGGCTGCTCGTCGGCCTGCCCGCCGACTGCACCTCGCTGCCCGAGGGCGCGGGCGCCGAGCGTGGCAAGCACCTGCCCAAGGGCGCGTTCATGATGGCCAACGACTACGGACTCAAGGCGTTCGGCGGTGCCGCCCCGCCCGCCGGCGACCGCCCGCACCGCTACATGTTCGCCGTGCACGCCCTCGACACCGACGACCTCGGCCTCGACGACACCGCGAGCGGCGCGGCGACCGGCTTCACGCTGGGCTCTCGCACGCTGGCGCGCGCCGTGATCACCGGGATGTGCGAGGTGCCGGGCGACGACGCCTGAGCCCGGCGGCTGAGCCCCTGAGTCCGGGCCGGGGCTGCGCCCGTGGCGAGCCGCTCGTGCGGGCAGTCCTCGCAGTAGACTCGGACGAGTGCGCTTTCTCAACGGCCTGGAGCCGAGCTTCGACCTGACCTACGACGACGTCTTCATGGTCCCGTCCCGGTCGTCCGTCACCTCCCGCCTCGACGTCGACATGTCCACGGACGACGGCAGCGGCACGACGATCCCCCTCGTGGTGGCCAACATGACCGCCATCGCGGGGCGTCGCATGGCCGAGACGGTGGCCCGTCGAGGCGGGCTGGTCGTCATACCCCAGGACATCCCGACCGACATCGTCGCCGAGGTCATCGCGGACGTGAAGTCGCGCCACCTGGTCTATGACACCCCCATCTCGGTCAAGCCGCACCACACCTGCGGCTATGCGCTCGGCCTGCTCCCCAAGCGCGCGCACGGCGCCGCGATCGTACAGGTCGACGACCGGCCCGTGGGCATCGTCACCGAGAACGACCTCGTCGGCGTCGACCGCTTCACCCAGCTGTCCGAGGTGATGAGCACCGAGCTGCTCACCGTCCCGGTGGACACCTCGCCGCGCGACGCGTTCGCCCTGCTGCACGACCACCACCGCAAGCTCGCCCCCGTCGTGGACGCCGACGGCCGGCTCGTCGGTCTGGTCACGCGTCAGGGCGCGCTGCGCGCCTCGCTCTACGCCCCCGCCACCGACGACCAGGGCCGGCTGCGGATCGCCACGGCCGTCGGCATCAACGGCGACGTCGCCGCCAAGGCCGCCGCGCTCGTCGAGGCCGGCTCCGACCTGCTCGTCGTCGACACGGCCCACGGGCACCAGGACAAGATGATCGAGGCGCTGCGCGCGGTGCGCTCCACCGGCATCGACGTGCCGATCGTCGCCGGCAACATCGTCTCCGCCGACGGCGTCCGCGACCTCGTCGAGGCCGGGGCCGACATCATCAAGGTCGGCGTCGGCCCGGGTGCCATGTGCACCACCCGCATGCAGACGGGCGTCGGCCGCCCGCAGTTCAGCGCCGTCCTCGAGTGCGCCGCCGCGGCGCGCGAGCTCGGCAAGCACGTCTGGGCCGACGGCGGCGTCCGTCACCCCCGCGACGTGGCGCTCGCGCTGGCCGCCGGGGCGTCCAACGTCATGATCGGCTCGTGGTTCGCCGGCACGCTCGAGTCGCCCGGCGACCTGCAGCGCGGCAGCGACGGCCGGGCCTACAAGGAGTCCTTCGGGATGGCGTCCAAGCGCGCGGTCGCCAACCGCACGGCCGCGGAGTCGAGCTACGACCGCGCCCGCAAGGCGCTGTTCGAGGAGGGCATCTCCGCCGCGCGCATGTACGTCGACCCGACTCGCCCCTCCGTCGAGGACCTGATCGACGCGATCGTCTCCGGGGTGCGCTCCTCCTGCACGTATGCCGGCGCCCGCTCCCTCGCGGAGTTCCACGACCGCGCGGTGGTGGGGATCCAGAGCTCGTCCGGCTACGCCGAGGGACGGCCGCTGCACCAGTCCTGGTGACCCCTGCGCGGTGAGCGTGCTGTGTCAGCCGCCGAGGGCGTCCGCCGTGGTCGTGACGCTGCCGCGGACGCCTGGCAGGACGGTGTTGTCGGCGTGCAGATTGAGCATGCTGATCACCTGCTCGGGCGCGTACTCCGCGCCCCACTGCCGCAGGTCGCCCGTGGTGTGGGCGTCCGCGACGAGGGTCATGGGGTAACCGCGGTAGAGCCCGCCGTAGAAGGTGCTGCGGATGCAGGCGTCCGTCTGGGCGCCGCACAGGACGACCTCCTGTGCCCCGACCTGCCGGAGCTGGTCCTCGAGGTCGGTGTCGGCGAAGGCATCGCCGTAGCGCTTGTCGACCACGGGCTCCTCGCCCGGGTCGAGCTCGCTCACGATCTGCCACCCGTCCGAGCCGAGGACCAGCTCCTGGTCCGCGTTGTGCCGCACCCAGATCACGGGGACCGAGCGCTCACGCGCCCGGTCGACCAGGGTGCGGACGTTGCCGATGACGGCGTCGCTGTTGATGGACTCGGCCATGACGTCACGCTGGACGTCGACGACGAGCAGGGCTGCTGTGGTGTCTGTCATGGCTCGACGCTAGCGACCGTTGCGGACGGAATCAGTCCTGAGACCGTTCCGTCCGCAACGAGCAGCAGACGTCCAGCACCTGGCCGCACCCCGCGAGGCGGCGGCCCGTCATACGACCGTCAGTGCATGACCGGGGTGGGGCCACCGGCCGAGTCGCGGGGGTCGTGGGTGAGGCCGAGCTTGGCCTCCATCTCCTCGAGCGGCACGCCCTTGGTCTCGGGCATGACCTTGAGGACCCAGAAGAGCTGACCAACCATGAACACCAGGAAGATCGCGAACGCCACGCCGCCGCCGAGGGCGCCGATGATGGGCGGGAAGAAGGTCGAGGTCAGCCACGCGAACACCCAGTGGGTCAGCGAGCCGAGCGACTGGCCGCGGCCGCGGATGCGGTTGGGGAAGATCTCGGAGATGAAGACCCAGATGACCGCGCCCTGGCCGAACGCGTGCGCCGCGATGAAGACCAGCAGGCCGATCAGCACCAGGATGCTCGAGGTGGAGTCGAAGGCCCCGCCCTTGCCCTTCTCGTAGTAGAACATCAGGCCGGACAGGAAGCCGAGGCTGATCAGGTAGCCCACGGAGCCGATCAGCATGAGGCGCTTGCGGCCGATCTTGTCGATCACGGTGAGGGCGGTCATGGTGGCGACGAGGTTCATGAAGCCGACGGCCACCGACATCAGGAAGGCCGCGTCCGTGGAGGCGCCGGCCTTCTTCATGACCTCGGGGGCGTAGTAGAGGATCGCGTTGATGCCGGACATCTGGTTGAACATCGCGATGGTGAACGCGAGCAGGATGACCTTGCGGTGCTCCTTGACGAAGAACGGCACGGAGGGCGCGTTGGCCGCGGACGCCAGCGAAGAGTTGATCTCCTGGATCTGGAGGTCGGCCTCCTCGCGGGTCTGGGTGAGCCGGCCGATGACCTCGCGGCCCTCCTCGCCGCGGCCGTTGGCCATGAGCCAGCGCGGCGTCTCGGGGACGGCCGTCAGCATGATCAGGAAGATCACGGCGGGGACGGCCATGACGCCGAACATCCAGCGCCAGTCGGTGGCCTCGTCGTTGATGATGATGCGGATGAGGTAGTTGGACAGGTAGGCGAGCAGGATGCCCAGCACGATGTTGAACTGCACCAGCCCGACGAGGCGGCCGCGGACCTTGGCCGGGGCGATCTCAGCGGTGTAGATCGGGGCGCACACCGAGGCCGCGCCGACGCCGATGCCCCCGAGGAAGCGGAAGATCGACAGGATCAGGATGTTGGGGGCGAAGGCGGTGCCGAGGGCGCCCAGGACGTAGAGGATGCCGATGACGAACAGGACCTTCTTGCGGCCGAACTTGTCCGCGGGCTGACCCGCCGTCAGCGCTCCGAGGATCGTGCCGAGGAGGGCGACGCCCACGGCCCAGCCCAGCGCCGAGTCCGACAGGGAGAACTGGGCCTTGAGGGCCTCGGTGGTGCCGGAGATGACTGCGGTGTCGAATCCGAAGATCAGACCACCGAGCGATGCGACGAGAGCGCTGCGCAGGACAAGTGGCTTCATGGCGCATGATCCTGCCCCCACCGACCCCGCATCGCGCGCCGAAAAATGGTGCAGGGGCGCAGTTTCGACGATCGTGACCCGAGCGATACCTACCGGGCCGTCAACCGGGCCGTCAATCGGGCGGTCGCCCGGCTGGTCAGACCCCTACCCGCAGCGCCCACATGGCCACCGCCGAGGCCGCCGCGACGTTGAGCGAGTCCACTCCCCCGGCCATCGGGATGCGCACCACCGAGTCCGCCGACGCGACGGTCCGCGCGGACAGGCCGTCGCCCTCGGTGCCCATCACGACCGCGAGCCGCTCCGGCGGCGCGGCGGCCAGCTCGTCCAGGGACACCGAGTCGTCGCTCAGCGCCATCGCGGCGACGTGGAAACCGTTGTCCCGCAGCAGGTCCACGCCGGCAGGCCAGGGGTCGATGCGGGTCCACGGGACCTGGAAGACCGTGCCCATCGACACTCGGATGGAGCGTCGATAGAGGGGATCGGCGCACCGCGGCGTCACCAGGACGGCGTCGACCCCGAGCGCCGCGGCCGAGCGGAAGATCGCGCCGACGTTGGTGTGGTCGACGATGTCCTCCAGGACGACCACGCGCCGCGCAGCCTCCAGCACCGAGCCCACCGTCGGCAGGTCGGGGCGCTGCATCGACGCCAGCGCACCACGGTGCAGGTGGAAGCCCGTGAGGTCCTCGATGATGGGGTGGGTGCCGACATACACCGGGATGTCGCAGGACTCGGCCCAGGTGACGAGGTCGGCGAGGTCGGTGAGCCAACGCTCGGCCATCAGGAAGGAGCGCGGCCGGTGCCCGGCGGCCAGCGCGCGGCGGATGACCTTGTCGCTCTCGGCGATGTAGAGCCCGCGCTCCGGCTCGGTCCGGCGCCGCAGCGCGACGTCGGTCAGCCCCACGTAGTCGAGCAGTCGGGGGTCGGCGGGGTCGGTGATCGCGATGGGCACCGAGCAAGCCTAGTCAGGGAAAGACGACGAGCTTGACGATCGCGGCAACGCCCACGACGACGATCACCGCGCGCAGCGCCGCGGCCGAGATGCGGGTCCCGATCCGGGCGCCGAGCCAGCCGCCACCGAGGGCACCGAGGGCGATGAGCGCCGCCACGTCCCAGCGCATCTGGTCGCGGGCGACGACGATGAAGACGATCGCCGCGACGAGGTTGGTCAGGTTGGACAGGACGACCTTGACGGCGTTGACCTGCTGCAGCGGGTGCGGCAGGAGCAGGCTCAGCAGCGAGATGAGGATGATCCCCTGCGCGGCGCCGAAGTAGCCGCCGTAGACGCTCGTCGCCCCCACGGCCGCCACCGCCAGCCGCGTCCGCCGGGGGCTGACCACGTCCTGGTGCACGGCCTTGGTCCACCGGTTGATGCGCGGCCCGAGCACGACGAGCACCAGCGCCAGCGCGATGAGCACGGGCACGATCACCCGGAACGCCTCGGCCGGCAGTACCAGCAGCAGGACGGCCCCGGTCACGGCGCCGACGCACGCGGCGGGCAGGAAGCGCCGCAGCAGGTCACCGAGGCCGGACAGCAGCGAGCGGAAGCCCGGGATGCTCGTGATGGCGGCGGCGCACAGCCCGAGGCTGTTGGAGATGTTGGCCGAGACCGGCGGGATCCCGAGCAGCAGCAGCGTCGGAAAGGTGATCAGCGTGCCTGACCCGACGACGGTGTTGATGGTCCCAGCGCCGAGACCGGCGAGGACGATGACCAGGGCTTCCCACAGCGACACCCGGCCACCATAGGTGGTGACCGGGTGTCCGTGCCCCGACGGGGCACATGCTGATCAGGCCGTATGCCGTGCGCCCGCCGTCAGCGCTGCTCGCTGCCAGGCGGCGGCGGGGTCGGGCCGGCGGGCGGCTCGACGTGGGGCGCGGCCGGCGGCTCGGCGGCGGGCATCGCCTGGGTCGGCGCCGTCGGCATACCGGCGGGGTCCGTGGTCACGTCCGGGGCCAGGTCGGGCTGCCCGGACGTGGTGACCGGCTCCGCCGCGGGAGCCGCTGCCGGCGCAGCCGACGGCATGGACGCGGAGGCCCCGCCACGACGGCGGTCCTGGGCGTGGTCCTCGGCCTCGCGCTCGGTGGCCTGCGCCTGGCTGCGGGCCTCACGCAGGGCCTCGGCCGGGTCCTGCAGCTGCACGTCGTCGAAGGCCGCGCGGGACAGCTCGGCGTCCGCCGGGGTGTAGGGGTCGGACGCGTCGCTGCCCCAGCCGCCGCCCTTGGTGTCGGTGCCGCCGAGCGCGGAGCCGATGCCCTTGAGCGCCTCGGTGAGCTCGGACGGGATGACCCACAGCTTGTTGGCGTCGCCGCGGGCGAGCTGCGGCAGGACCTGGAGGTACTGGTAGGCGAGGAGCTTCTGGTCGGGCTTGCCGCGGTGGATGGCGTCGAAGACCTGCGTGATGGCGCGGGACTGACCCTGCGCCTCGAGGATGCGGGCCTGGGCCGAGCCCTCGGCGCGCAGGATCGAGGACTGCTTCTCGCCCTCGGCGGTCAGGATCTGGGACTGCTTGACGCCCTCGGCCGTGAGGATCGCGGCGCGGCGGTCACGCTCGGCGCGCATCTGCTTCTCCATCGAGTCCTGCACGGAGTGCGGCGGGTCGATGGCCTTGAGCTCGACGCGGTTGACGCGGATGCCCCACTTGCCGGTGGCCTCGTCGAGGACACCGCGCAGCTGCGCGTTGATCTGGTCGCGCGAGGTCAACGTCTGTTCGAGGTCGAGGGATCCGATGACGTTGCGGAGCGTGGTGACCGTCAGCTGCTCGATGCCCTGGATGAAGTTGGCGATCTCGTAGACGGCGGACTTGGCGTCGATCACCGAGTAGTAGATGACCGTGTCGATGGAGACGACCAGGTTGTCGCTCGTGATCACGGGCTGCGGCGGGAAGGACACCACCTGCTCGCGCAGGTCGATGTTGGCGCGCACCTTGTCGAAGAACGGGACGAGCAGGTGCAGGCCTGCCGTCAGCGTCCGCGAGTAGCCGCCCAGCCGTTCGATGATCAGGGCGGTCTGCTGCGGCACGATCTTGATGGTCTTGGCGATGACGATCACCGCGAAGAGGACCAGGATGCCGAGGACGATCAGGGTCTCCATGGGTCAGATGCCTTCCCGGCTGTCCGCAGCGTCGGCAACGACGGCGGTAGCCCCCTCGATGGACACCACCCGGACCTCCTGGCCCGGGGGTATGGCGGGTTGCCCCGCCTGGGTGCGCGCCGTCCACGTCTCCCCCGCGAGCTTGATCAGCCCGCTCGTGGTGGTCACCGTCTCGGTGACCAGGGCTGCGCGCCCGATGTTGGCACCAGCACCGATGCTGGTGTCCGGCGCGACGGTGAACCGCCGCTTGACCATGGGCCGCACCAGGAGGACGAGCAGCAGGGCGACCACGACGGCGACGACGACCTGCACCGCGAACCCGCCGCCCAGCGCGGCCGTGACGGCTCCCGCCAGGGAGCCTCCCGCCAGCATCAGCCAGAAGAAGTCGACGCTGGCCGCCTCGATGGCCCCCAGGATCAGGGCCAGTCCCACCCAGGCCAGCCAGCCGTTGTCAGCGAACCACTCCATGTCGTCCTACTCTCCTCGTCTCCAGCACGCCGGGCACCACGGGGTGCGCCTGCGGCGCGGACACTTGTATGACGCCCCCCGCGCCCCTGCGGTTCCCCGCGTGGGTCATCGTCGTGGGGGTGATCCGCGCGGGGACGGTCACTCCCCGTCCGGGCGGGCGCGGGCGGCATACCGCTCGCCGTGCTGCTCGAGGACCAGGGGCAGGCCGAAGGTCTCGGACAGGTTGTCCTCGGTGAGAGTGAGCTCGAGCGGCCCGGCGGCCACGACCATGCCGTCGCGCAGGAGCAGCACGTCGGTGAAGCCCGGCGGGATCTCCTCGACGTGGTGGGTGACCAGGACCAGGGCCGGTGACATGACGTCCTGGGCCAGCTCGCCGAGGCGACGCACCAGGTCCTCGCGGCCCCCGAGGTCGAGGCCGGCGGCGGGCTCGTCGAGGAGCATCAGCTCGGGGTCGGCCATGAGGGCGCGGGCGATCTGGACGCGCTTGCGCTCCCCCTCGCTCAGGGTCCCGAAGGTCCGGTCCGCCAGGTGCGCCACGCCGAGGGTGCCGAGCAGTTCGTCGGCGCGCTCCTCGTCCAGCTCGTCATAGCTCTCGCGCCAGCGCCCGATCACTGCGTAGGTCGCCGTCAGCACCACGTCGCGCACCCGCTCCGAGAGGGGGACGCGCTCGGCCGTGGCGGCGCTGGCGATGCCGATGCGGGGACGCAGCTCGAAGACGTCGACCGCGCCCAGGGTCTCGCCGAGGATGCTCGCCGATCCGCTCGTCGGGTGCATGCGCGCGGCGGCCAGCTGCAGCAGCGTCGACTTGCCAGCACCGTTGGGGCCCAGCACGACCCAGCGCTGCCCCTCCTCGATCTCCCAGTCGATCCCCTCGACCAGCGTGGTGTCGCCACGGCGGACCGTGACATCGTCGAACTCGAGGACGTCGCTCATGCTCCGACCCTATGGCACCTCGCGCGCCTACGATGGACGGGATGTCCGAGCTGCCCCTGTCGTGTCGGCTGTCCCTGTGGGTGACGAGCGCGTATGCCGGCCGCCTGCCCCTCGATCGCGCCCTGGTGGCCGCGGCGGCCGAGCTGGACCACGTCTCCGGAGCCGAGCGCGTGCAGGACTGGAGCGCCCTCGGCGAGCGCGTCGTGGCGGTGGCCCTGCCCCGCGCCGGAGCCACCGCCTCGGTGCCGCGCGGCAACCCGGAGCTGGCGGGGGCGGCGGCCGGGGCGGGCGAGTGCTGCTACTCCCCCGCGCTGGGCGTGGCGCTGGTCCCGACCGTCGAGCCGTTCGGGCCTGCGGGGGACGTCGGGTGGGCGGCGCGGTTCACGGCATACGACTGCGACCCGGTGCCGACCCACCGGCTGGAGATGCTGTCGGTCCGCGAGGCGGAACGGGCCCTGCGGGCCGAGATCGCCTCGGCGACGGAGGATCTCGCGTCGCTGGGCGCGGTGTGGGGCGCTGCCGCGCGGGACGTGGCCGACGAGGCGCTGGGCTCGCAGCGCTCGGGCCTGCCGCCCGACCTGCCCGTCCGCGCGGTGTCGGTGATCACCCTGGCCGCGACGGTCGGGCGCATCGCCGACCTGGGGCTCGAGGCGGCCGACCCGTCGCTCGTCGCGGGCGAGGCCGGACGCCGGCTCCAGGCGCTGCGCCGGCTCCAGCGGGCGGCGGACGAGGCGCTGGAGACGGCCACCAACGTGGCGGCGCTGGCGATCGCGGGCTACCTCCCCGCCGACCGCCTCCCCTGACCCCGCCTCCCCGTCCCGTTGTTCCCGCTCCCCCGCCCCCTCCCGCGATCGTGAGGGTTTCCTCCACCATCCTTGGACGAGACGCTCACGATCCTGCGGGATGCGGGATGCGAGGTGCGGGGTCAGGCGTCGAGGACGGTGCGATAGACCTCGAGGGTCTTGTCGCCGATCGCCGCCCACGAGAAGTGCTCGACGGCGCGCTGCCGTCCCGCTTGCCCCATGGCCCGCGCGCGCTCGACGTCCGACACGGCATCCGTCAGCGCCGCCGCCAGGTCGGCGACGAACGTCTCCTCGTCCAGCGGGGTGCCGGAGCCGTCCTGCACCTGCTCGATGGGGACGAGCCAGCCCGTCTCGCCGTCGACGACGACCTCCGGGATGCCGCCGGTGGCCGTGGCGACCACGGCCGCCTCGCAGGCCATCGCCTCGAGGTTGACGATGCCGAGCGGCTCGTAGATCGAGGGGCACGCGAACACCGTGCACGCCGACTCCAGCGCCACGATCTCGTTGCGGGGCAGGTGCTCGGCGATCCAGACGACGCCGTCGCGGCGCGTCTTGAGGTCGTCGATGAGGGCCGTGACCTCGGCCTTGATCTCCGGGGTGTCGGGGGCTCCGGCGGCCAGCACCAGCTGCACGCCCTCGGGCAGGCGGGCGGCGGCCTTGATGAGATAGGGCAGCCCCTTCTGCCGGGTGATGCGGCCCACGAAGCAGACGAACGGCCGGTCCGGGTCGATGCCGTACTTCTCGAGCACCGCCGGGTCCGGCCCGGGCTTCCAGTCCTCGGAGTCGATCCCGTTGTGCACCACGTGGACCCGCGCGGGATCGAGCGCTGGGTAGCACCGCAGGATGTCCTCGCGCATGCCCGCCGAGACGGCGATGACGCCCGCCGCGGCCTCGTAGGCCGACCGCTCCACGAAGGACGAGAGCGCGTAACCGCCACCGAGCTGCTCGGCCTTCCACGGGCGCAGCGGCTCCAGCGAGTGGGCCGAGATGACGTGCGGGATGCCGTTGAGCAGCGACGCGACGTGCCCGCCGAAGTTGGCGTACCACGTGTGCGAGTGCACCAGGTCTGCCCCTGCCACGTCGGCCGCGATCCGCAAGTCCGTGCCCATCGTCACGAGGGCTGCGTTGGCCCCGGAGAGCTCGGGCAGGTCGGCATACCCGGTCGTCCCCTCCTCGTCCCGGGGGCCGCCGAAGCAGCGCACCTGGACGTCGATGTCGCCGCGGGACCGCAGGGCCCGGACGAGCTCGGTGACGTGCACCCCGGCGCCGCCGTAGACCTGGGGCGGGTATTCCTTGCTCACGATGTCGACTCGCACGGGACGAACCTATCCGGCGACGGGGCGGGCCGCTCGTCCAGCGCCGACGACGCGTCTGCCGGAGTCGAATTCGCCGTCGAGCCCGGAGTCGAATTCCGGGCCCGCCACGATTCCCCGCCACGGCCGATCCCTCCCGTGGCAGGCCGATCCCGACGACCTTAGGGTGAGGGCATGTACAACCGCCGCGGCCACAAGAAGGTCCTCGCCATCGTCCTCGCAGGTGGAGAGGGCAAGCGACTCATGCCCCTCACCGCCGACCGCGCCAAGCCGGCCGTCCCGTTCGGCGGCAACTACCGGCTCATCGACTTCGCGCTGTCCAACGTCGTCAACAGCGGCTTCCTCAAGGTCGTCGTGCTGACGCAGTACAAGTCGCACAGCCTCGACCGGCACGTGTCCCGCACCTGGCGCATGTCGCAGATGCTCGGCAACTACGTCACCAACGTGCCGGCGCAGCAGCGCATCGGCAAGGAGTGGTACCGCGGGTCCGCCGACGCGATCTACCAGTCCATGAACCTCATCCGTGACGAGGACCCGGACATCATCGTCGTCGTGGGTGCCGACCACGTCTATCGCATGGACTTCTCGCAGATGGTCGCCCAGCACATCGACACCGACGCCGCGTGCACCGTCGCCGCGATCCGTCAGCCGCGGTCGATGGCGGACCAGTTCGGCGTCATCGACGTCGAGCCGAGCAACCCCTCCAAGATCCGCGAGTTCCTCGAGAAGCCCACCGACCCGGCCGGCCTGCCGGACTCCCCCGACGAGATCCTCGCGTCCATGGGCAACTACGTCTTCACCAAGGACGCCCTGGTCGAGGCGCTCGAGAGCGACAACGCGCGCGACGACACTAAGCACGACATGGGAGGCGACATCGTCCCGGCCTTCGTCGACGCCGGTGACGCCTATGTCTACGACTTCAAGGACAACATCGTCCCGGGCGAGACCGAGCGCGACCACGGCTACTGGCGCGACGTCGGCACGATGGACTCCTACTACGACGCCCACATGGAGCTCGTGTCGCTCAACCCGGTCTTCAACCTCTACAACATGGAGTGGCCGATCTTCACGCAGATGGAGTCGCTGCCCCCGGCCAAGTTCGTCACCGGGATGGCGTCGCGCGCCGCCAAGGTCACCAACTCCACCGTCTGCCCCGGCGTGGTGGTGTCCGGCTCCGAGGTCACGACCTCCGTGCTGTCGCCCGGCGTCAAGCTCAACTCCTACTCCACCGTCGAGGGCTCGGTGCTCTTCGACGACGTGGTGGTCCACCGCAACGCCACGGTCCACAAGGCCGTCCTCGACAAGGGCGTCGACGTCCCCGAGGGCGCGATGGTCGGCGTGGACAAGGAGCACGACCGGGCCCGCGGATACTACGTGACGGAGTCCGGGATCACGGTGGTGGGCAAGGGAGTCCAGATCGTTCCTTGAGCAAGGAGCCATGACCACGACGTCGTATGCCGGACAGCCCACCGGCATACGACGTCGCCGTCTCTAGGCTGGGCACCGTGCCCGACGACACCCCCGCCGCTCCTCTGGTCCGCCGCCCCGAGGTGCTCGAGCGCACGCGGGTCGCGCTGACCGAGGGGCCGCCGCTGCTGCTCACCGACGTCGACTCCACCCTCATCGGGGACGAGGTCATCGAGCTGCTCGCCGCGCACGCGGGCAAGGAGCCCGAGGTGCGCGCGGTGACCGAGGCCGCCATGCGGGGCGAGCTCGACTTCGCGCAGAGCCTGCACGCCCGCGTGGCGGTCCTCGAGGGGCTGCCCGTCACGGTCGTCGAGGCGGTGCGGGCCGCGGTGCGGGTGACGCCCGGCGCGCAGGAGCTCGTCGACGCCGTGACGGCCGCGGGCGGCGTGGTGGGCGTCGTGTCGGGCGGGTTCGTCGAGGTCGTCGGCCCGCTCGCGGAGACGATGCGGATCCACCACGCGGTCGCCAACACCCTCGAGGTGAGCGACGGACGCCTGACCGGGCGCGTGACCGGCGAGGTGGTGGACCGCGCCGTCAAGGCCCGGGTGCTGCGGGAGCTGGCCGAGCGGCACGGCATCCCGATGGAGCGGACGATCGCGGTGGGCGACGGCGCCAACGACCTGGACATGCTGGAGGCTGCCGGGCTCGGCGTGGCCTTCGCCGCCAAGCCCGCGCTGGCCGACCGCGCCGACGTGTGCCTGCCCGGGCCCCGCCTCGACGACCTGGTCGAGCTCCTGGGACTCCCCCGCGCCTGACCGGCGGCTGAGATGAGGCAGCCGGACGAGGACCTCGCGACCACCCTGGACGGACCGGCCCGCACCCGTCGCACGGTGGACGGGATCGTCTCGCTCTGCGGCGCGGCGACCCCGGGCTCCCGCAGCAGCGGCCTAGGGTGGCCCGAGCGCGCCGTGGTCCGTGCGCTGCCATGACACCGGGAGTTGATCCGCACATGTCCGCCCAGCCGGAGCCGACCATCCATCGTTCGCTGCTCATCATCGGCGGCGCCGAGGACAAGATGGGCCGGGCGACGGTGCTGCGGCGCTTCGTGCGGCTGGCCGGCGGCGAGCGGGCCCGCATGGTCGTGATCCCCTCCGCCTCCGCGTTCGCCGACGAGGCCGCCGAGGTCTACGCCGACGTCTTCGCCCGGCTGGGGGCGGAGCGCACGGTCACCGTCGACATCCAGAGCCGCGCCGAGGCCGACCGCACCGACGAGGGCTGCGGGGCCGCTGCCATCGACGAGGCCACCGGCATCTTCATGACCGGCGGCAACCAGCTCAAGCTCGCCCAGCTCATCGGCGGCACCGAGGTCGGCCGGTCGATCCACCAGGCCTACGAGCGGGGCGCCGTCATCGCCGGCACGTCGGCCGGCGCCTCGATCATGAGCCGGTTCATGATCTCCATGGGCGACGAGGGCATCACCCCGCGGCAGCGCTCCAGCCAGCTCACGGCCGGGCTCGACCTGCTGCCCGACGTCATCGTCGACCAGCACTTCGCGCAGCGCACGCGCTACGGACGGCTGCTGTCCCTCGTGGCCGGGTCCCCCGCGCTGCTCGGCATGGGCATCGACGAGGACACCGCCGCCGAGATCACCGACGGCCGCGTCCTCACCGTCATCGGCGACGGCGGCGTCTTCATCGCCGACGCCCGACGGGCCGTCACCGACGCCTACGAGGCCGCCGAGGACGCACCGCTGCTCGTCAGCGGCGCCGTGGTCCACACGCTGCCCGCCGGGTCGACCTTCGACCTGCAGACGGCCACCCTGATGAGCTTCTCCGAGATGCACCCGGACGTCGACGTGCGCCGCTCCGAGCGCGAGCACCCGGACGGGTCCTCGCCCGTCGCCTGAGCCGTCTCCGAGCGAGAGGGCGGCCCGTCGAGGCGGCGGTCCCGGCATACGGCCGCTGGTCTCGCCTGCTCGACCTCGGGCGCAGCCTGCTCACCCCGTCTCACCCCCTCCCAGCACGGACGAAAGGGACAGGGAGGTCGGGTGCCGCTAACGTGGGGGCCGCATCCCCAGCCAGGAGGTCTCCATGGATAGCGCACGTCCCAGCCCCTCCGGGCCGGCCCGACCCGACCTGCGGGTCCTGTCCCAGCGGGTCTACCGCGGGCCCAACGTCTGGTCCTACGAGCAGGCGATCCACCTCGTCGTGGACCTCGGCATCCTGGAGGAGTACCCGACCGACCTGCTCCCGGGCTTCACCGAGCGCCTGGTCGAGCTGCTGCCGGGGCTGCAGCGGCACACCTGCTCGATCGGCACACCGGGGGGCTTCGTCCAGCGGATGCAGGACGGCACCTGGCTGGGTCACGTGGCCGAGCACGTCGCGCTCCAGCTGCAGCAGGAGGCCGGGCACGACCTGCGCCGCGGCAAGACGCGCTCCGTGCGCGGCAAGGCCGGCCAGTACAACGTGATCCTCGGCTACATCGACGAGACCGTCGCCCTGGCCGCCTGCGAGTTGGCCGTCCGCCTCGTCAACGACCTGGTCGAGCACGACGAGGCCTTCGACTTCGAGGCCGAGCTGGACGCCTTCCTCCGGCTCGCGCAGCGTCAGGCCTACGGCCCGTCCACGATGGCCATCCTCGAGGAGGCCGTCAGCCGCGACATCCCGTGGCAGCGCCTCAACCGCGGCTCGCTCGTCCAGCTCGGCCAGGGCGTCCACGCCAAGCGGTTCCGGGCCACGATGACCTCGCTCACCGGTGCGCTGGCCGTCGACATCGCCTCGGACAAGGACCTCACCGCGCAGCTGCTGGCCTCCGCCGGCCTGCCGGTGCCCAAGAGCGAGCTGGTGCGCGACGTCGACGACGCGGTGGCCGCGGCCCGCCGCATCGGCTACCCCGTCGTCGTCAAGCCTCTCGACGGCAACCACGGTCGCGGCGTCTGCCTCGACCTGCGCGACGAGCAGGACGTGCGAGAGTCCTTCCCCATCGCCCAGGACCAGTCCCGGCGCGGGTCGGTCATGGTCGAGTCCTTCGTGACCGGCAAGGACTACCGCTGCCTGATCATCGGCGGCCGCATGCAGGCCATCGCCGAGCGAGTCCCCGCGCACGTCGTCGGGGACGGCGAGCACACCGTCGCCGAGCTCGTCGACATCACCAACGAGGACCCGCGGCGCGGCGTCGGCCATGAGAAGGTCCTCACCAAGATCAAGGTTGACGAGGCTGCCGTCGAGCTCGTCCAGTCGCAGGGCTACGCGATGGACGCGGTGGTGCCGAGCGGCGAGATGGTCAAGCTCGCCCTCACCGCCAACATGTCCACCGGCGGGATCTCGATCGACCGCACCTGGGACGCGCACCCCGACAACGTCGACGTCGCCGAGGAGGCCGCCCGGCTCATCGGGCTGGACGTCGCGGGCATCGACTTCATCTGCCCGGACATCACCGAGCCGGTGCGCGAGACCGGCGGCGCGATCTGCGAGGTCAACGCGGCGCCCGGCTTCCGCATGCACACGCACCCCACGGTCGGCGAGCCGCAGTTCATCGCCAAGCCGGTCGTCGACCTGCTGTTCCCGCCCGGCTCCCCCTCTCGGGTGCCGATCATCGCCGTGACCGGCACCAACGGCAAGACGACGACCAGCCGGATGATCTCCCACATCTTCAAGGGGCTCGGGCGCAAGGTCGGCATGACCTCCACCGACGGCGTCGTCATCGACGAGCGCCTCGTCATCAAGGCGGACGCGTCCGGCCCGCGCTCGGCGCGCATGGTCCTGCAGAACCCCCGCGTCGACCTCGCCGTCATGGAGGTCGCCCGCGGAGGCATCATCCGAGAGGGCCTCGGCTACGACCGCAACGACGTCGCCGTCGTCACCAACGTCGCGGCAGACCACCTGGGGCTCAAGGGGATCGACACCCTCGAGCAGCTCGCGGCCGTCAAGCGCGTGGTGGTCGAGGCGGTCCCCCGCAGCGGCTACGCCGTCCTCAACGCGGACGACCCCAACGTCCGCGCCATGCGCCGCCGCTGCTCCGGCTCGGTCGTGTGGTTCTCGCTCAAGGCACCCGGGTCCGACGAGCGCACCATGATCGACGAGCACTGCCGCCGCGGTGGTCGCGCCGTGGTGCTCGAGGAGACCGAGCGCGGCGAGATGATCGTCATCCGGCAGGGTCGGCGCACCATGCAGCTGGCGTTCACCCACCTGCTGCCGTCGACCTTCGAGGGCACCGCGCGCATGAACGTCGCCAACGCCCTCGCCGCCGCCGGTGCGGCCTTCGCCCTCGGCGCGCCGCTGCAGGACATCCGCCAGGGGCTGCGCACCTTCACCACGAGCTACTACCTCTCCCCCGGCCGCATGAACCTCCTCACCGTCACCGGCCGCCAGATCATCGTCGACTACTGCCACAACGCGGCCGGGATGCGGATGCTGGGTGACTTCGCCCAGCGGTATGCCGACCGCCAGGAGGAACGCGGGGCCGGCGGCACGGTGCGCCGCATCGGCCTGGTCGCGACCGCCGGCGACCGCCGGGACGACGACATGGCCGAGCTCGGCGCCGTCGCCGCCGAGTACTTCGACAGCATCATCGTGCGCGACGACGCCCACCTGCGCGGGCGCGCCCCGGGCGAGCAGGCCGAGCACGTGGCGCGCGGCATACGGCAGTCGCAGGAGGCCGGGCGGGCCCGGTGCACCGAGGTGGAGGTCGTGCTCAACGAGCTCGACGCCACCGACCGGGCGCTGGAGATCGCCGAGCCCGGCGACCTCGTCGTGCTCTGCGTCGACAAGCACGCGCAGGTCATGGAGCGCCTCGAGCAGCGGACCAAGGTCGCGACCCCGCGTGGCGACAACGAGCAGGACGGCCGGGCGTACGACCCCGACTTCGTGCTCGACAAGGACGCCGCGGAGGCCGAGACCGCCTGAGCACCCGCGTCCTTCGCAGCGAGCGCGCCACCCCGATCGCGGGGCGGCGCGCTCGTCGCGTGCGGTGGCAACCGCGGACCGCAGTTTATGAGCTGGGAGCCCATGAAGGAGTGGCTGGAGGCGTCCACGTCAGCACTTTGTGAGCTGGGAGCCCACGAAGGATCGGCTGGAGGCGTCCGGGAGGGGCGTGGGCGACACGTCGTGAGCTGGGAGCTCAGTTCGGGTCGCCTGGAGGCGTCCGGGAGGGGCGTGGGCGACACGTCGTGAGCTGGGAGCTCAGTTCGGGTCGTCCGGAGGCGTCGGGGAGTCGCGTGGGCGGCACGTCGTGAGCTGGGAGCTCAGTTTGGGTCGCCTGGAGGCGTCCGGGAGGGGCGTGGGCGGCACGTCGTGAGCTGGGAGCTCAGTTTGGGTCGCCTGGAGGTGCCGGGAAGGCGCGTGGGCGACACATGGTGAGCTGGGAGCTCAGGACGCGCTGACGGAGGTGTCCCTCGAGGCGGCGGCGTCCTGCTCGCGCATGATCTCCACGCGGCGGTGCAGCCCGTCGCGGTAGTAGTCGTCGTCCGGCGTCGCCGCACGCCGCAGCAGCGCGTCGATGAGCGAGGCCACCGCTTCCTGGGCGTGCCCGGCGTCGATCTGGGCGAGGGCGCGGAAGGCGACGTACGCGCCGCTGTCCTGGCGCCGGACGTCCACGGACTCGAGCATCGCGAGCGCCTCGGCGGGTTGCCCCTGGCGGCGCACGGCCGACGCCTCGCTGATCAGGGAGCGGGTGCGCCACGGCTCGTCGAGCCCGGCCTCGCGGGCCTGCCGGAAGAGCTCGATGGCGGCCGACTCCTCGTCGCCCCGGTTGCGATAGGCCGCGAGCTCGAAGAGCAGCCGGCCGTCGGACGGCGACTCGGCCAGCAGACCCTCGATGGTCGCCACCCGCTCGGCGATGGTGGCCGCGGTGTCGGCGCGGAGCGCGCGGAGGGTCTCCTCGTGCTCGTGCTCGCCACGAGCACGCTTGACCTTGGCCCGGATCGAGGAGGCGGTGTCGGGGCGGGCGCCCTGCTCGAGCAGCCAGGCGTTGAGCTCCGGCCAGTCGGCGTGCACCATGACCGCGACGACGTCGCCGTTGCCGGCCTGGCCGAGGATGCCCTGCAGTCCCTCGAGCTCGGAGGGATAGGAGTCGACCTCGGCCACGCCGACGCGGGACAGCCCGATCCGCAGGTGGGCCTCGAGGTCCTCGCGGGTGCGGTTGCGCAGGTAGCGCTCCTTGTGGACGACGTGCACGACGTCGGCGCTCGACCCGGCCATGGCGCCCATGGACTCGAGGATCTCGTCGGTGCGGTCGCCGCCGGTGCCCACCCCGAGGTGGAAGCGGGCACCTGGCCGCGTGAGCCCGCGCGCGACCTCGATGAGGGCCTGGAGGCCGTCCTCGTTGTGCGCCATGTCGAGGATGACGGTCGCGGCGCCGCCGGACGGCACCCGCACGGTGTAGGTGTTGAGGCGGCCCGGGTTGTGCTCCCCGTCGGGGGCGAAGGTGCGCAGCCCCTCGACCACGGCCTCCCGCGGGAGACCGAGACCGAGGGCGGTCGCGGCGGCGGCGAGGGCGTTGGCGGTGTTGTGGCGGGACAGCCCGGCCATGGTCATCGGCACGTCGGTCAGCGGCAGCAGCCGGTCGACCTCGCCGTTGCGCTCCAGCACGGCGATGGCGTCGTCGAGCACCGTGATGCCCCGCCCGCCGTCGTCGACCGCCTCGCGCAGCGCGGGCGAGGACGGGTCGGTGCTGAACGCCCACGGGCGTGCCTCGGTGCCGGCGCGCATGGCCCACACGCGGGGGTCGTCGCCGTTGAGGACGGCCCACCCGTCGGGGCGGGTGACCTTGGTGACGATGGCCTTGACCTCGGCGAGCTGGTCGACCGTGTCCACGCCCTGCATCCCGAGGTGGTCCGCGGTGACGTTGGTGACGACGGAGACGTCGTTGTGGGTGACGCCGATGCCCTTGAGCAGCATGCCGCCGCGGGCGGTCTCGAGGATGCCGATCTCGACGCCGGGCTGGTGCAGCACGGCCGACGCGCCGGCCGGCCCGGAGTAGTCGCCCTCCTCGATCTCCTCGCCCTGGGCGTAGACCCCGGACGTGCTCGACCACCCTGTCCGCAGGCCGGCGGTCATGGCGATGTGGGCGACGAGGCGGGTGGTGGTGGTCTTGCCGTTGGTGCCGGTGATGGAGGCGACGGGAATCTTGGGGGTGATCGTGGTCGGTCGGGCGCCGGCCGCGGCCGTGGCGATCTGGCGGGTCGCCTCGTCCATGGCCTGCCGGGCCTCGTCGTCGTCGCCGGTCAGCAGGGCCGACAGGACCGGGCCGAGGGCCTCGGCCATCGCGACGCCGCGGCCACGGCGGCTCCACGGGAACGCGACGACGATCTCCTGCGGACGGTTGCCCGCCCGCGTCTTGGTCGACAGGCCTCGTATGCCGGCGCCCGCCCCCAGGCGCCGGACCAGCCGTCGCGCGAGGCGCAGCGCCATCGCCTGACGCTCCAGGGTGTGGGCACCGCCGGGGTCGGCCTGCCGCAGCCCCAGCCGCGCCGCGAGGCGCCGGGCCTGGGGTCGGCGGAGCTCGAGGATGCCGGGCACCTCGAGCACGACCTTCATGGCCGGACGCGTGAAGTAGAGGTTGGGTCCCTCGAGGACCCGCACCTCGGTCACGGTGATGGGCGTCACGGCGGCGTCAGTCATGGGGCCGATCCTAAGGGCAGGTCACGGCCCGGTCCTGCCGGTGCCGCAGGGATGGGCGGCACCCGTCTCAGGATTGGCCTCGACGGCCGCGACGGCCTCGCCGCCGGCGTCGCAGGCCATCGTCGTAGGCCCACACCGAGCGGAACGTGGTTGAGCCGGACGGCGGATCCCTCTAGCCTGGGCGGCGTGATCATCTCCTGACGACGTCGCCCTGCCGCGCGCCGAGGCCCGGCCCCGCGTGGCGCACCAGACCGTCCAGGAGCACCCCTTGTCACAACCCCTGCACCCCCTCCAGAGCGCTGCCGCGTCCGGCGCCGACCACCTGCGCGTCGACGGGGTCTCTCGCACCTATCCCGACCGCCGCGTCCTGACCGACGTCTCGTTCGTCGTGAGCTCGGGCGAGATCGCCTGCGTCATCGGCGAGAACGGCTCGGGCAAGTCCACCCTGCTGCGGATCCTCGCCGGGCTCGACCAGCCGGATGCGGGGTCCGTCCAGGCCCCGGGAACCGTCGGCCTCTACCACCAGGAGCCGCCCTATCCGCTGGACCTCACGGTCGACCAGGTGCTGCGGGACGCCACGGCACCGGTGCGCGCGATGGCTGCCCGGGTGGAGCGCGAGGGCCTGGCCCTGGCGGACCGCGACCATGGCGCCGCAGCGCGACTCGACGCCGCCATCGAGGACGCGCACCGCCACCACGCCTGGGACCTCGACCACCGCGTCGACCGGGTCGTGGCCGGCCTGGGGATCGGGCACCTGACGCGGGACCGTCGCGCGAGCGAGCTGTCGGGCGGGCAGGTGTCGCGCCTGAGCCTGGCCTGGCTGCTGCTGCGCTCCCCCGACACGCTGCTGCTCGACGAGCCGACCAACCACCTGGACGCGGCGGCGACCGAGCTGCTGGTGGAGCTGCTGCGGACGTGGTCGGGGCCCGTCCTGGTGGCGAGCCACGACCGGGCGTTCATCGACGAGGCCGCGACCACGCTGCTGGACCTCGACCCGGCCCCGGTGGCTCACGCCGCGGTGGCCCACGACCAGGGTTCCCCCGGCTCGGGATTCGGGGTGACGCGGTTCGGTGGCAGCTACACCGACTACCTGGCGTCGCGGCGCGAGGAGCTGGGGCGCTGGGCGCGCCGCTACCGCGACGAGCAGGACGAGCTGGACCGGCTGCGGGCGCGCGTCCGCGAGGACCACACGGTCGGCAACCCGTCCCGCGGCCCCCGCACCGAGGCCCGCGGGTCCAAGAAGTTCTACTCCGACCGCAACGCCAAGGTCGTCTCGCGCCGCGTCAACGACGCCTCGACCGCCCTGGAGCGGCTGGAGGCCGAGCAGGTGCGCCGGCCCCCGGCGCGGCTGCGCTTCAGGGGATTTCGGGATCCGGCCTCGTCCGGGGGGCGGGTCGGTGGGCCGCAGCGCAGCGGGCCTCAGGGCAGCGGGCCGGTCCTCACGGCCACCGGGGTCGCCGTGACGGGCCGCCTCGCGCCGACCAGCCTGTCGCTGGGCGCGCGCTCCCGCCTCCTCGTGACGGGTCCCAACGGCTCGGGCAAGTCCACGCTGCTGGCGGTCCTCGCCGACGTCCTCGCCCCGGACGCCGGCGCCCTCACGCGCGAGTCCCGGCTGCGGGTCGGACTGCTCGCCCAGGAGCCACCCGTCGTGGACCCGGGCCTGAGCGTCCGGGCGGCCTACGCCGCCGCGGTGGGCGAGGCGCTGGCGGAGCGCGTGCCCCTGTCGACCCAAGGCCTGGTGGCGGGGCGCGACGCCGACCGTCCCGTGGGGGCGCTCAGCGTCGGTCAGCGCCGACGCCTGGACCTCGCCACCGTGCTCGTGGACCCGCCGGACGTGCTCCTGCTCGACGAGCCCACCAACCACCTGTCGCTGCTGCTGGTGACCGAGCTCGAGCGGGCGCTTCTCGACTACCCGGGCGCCGTCGTGATCGCCAGCCACGACCGGTGGCTGAGCGCGGGATGGTCCGGCGAGCGTCTGCGGCTCGAGGACGAGGCGGGCGGTCCGGCATACGACTGATGCCCGGGGACCAGCAGTCCCCGGGCACCAGCCCTCATCACGTCACCGCGCCGACGCGGCGGCGGTCAGGCGGTCAGGCGGTCACTGCCCCATCGCGTGGACGCCGCCGTCGACGTGCACGATCTCGCCCGTCGTGGCCGGGAACCAGTCGGACAGCAGGACCGCGCAGGCCTTGGCCGCGGGCTCGGCGTCCTTGACGTCCCAGCCGAGGGGCGCACGGTCGTCCCACACTCGCTCGAACTGCTCGAAGCCCGGGATCGACTTGGCCGCGGTGGTGCGGATCGGGCCGGCCGCCACCAGGTTGCAGCGGATGCCCTTGGGGCCCAGGTCGCGGGCGAGGTAGCGGTTGGTGGACTCGAACGCGGCCTTGGCGACGCCCATCCAGTCGTAGACGGGCCAGGCGAACTTCGCGTCGAAGGTGAGGCCCACGACCGAGCCGCCCTCGGCCATCAGCGGCTCGCAGGCGACGGCGAGCGACTTCAGCGAGTAGGCCGAGATCTGCAGCGCCGTGGACACGTCCTCCCACGTGGCGTCGAGAAAGCTGAAGGCCCCCTGCGGCGCGAAGCCGATGGAGTGCAGCACGCCGTCGAGCCGGTCGGTGTGCTCGCCGAGGCGCTCGGCCAAGGTGTCGAGGTGCTCCTGGTCGGACACGTCGAGCTCGATCACCGGCGGGGTCTGCGGGAGACGCTTGGCGATCGTCTGGGTGATCTTCATCGTGCGGCCGAAGCTCGTGAGGATGACCTCGGCGCCCTCCTCCTGCGCGATGCGCGCCACGTGGAAGGCGATGGAGGAGTCCATCAGGACGCCGGTGACGAGGAGCTTCTTGCCGTCGAGCATGCCCATGGGACAGGTCCTTTCGTATGACGGATGAGGGGTTGCCGGGTGTCGGGGCCGGCCGTGGTGGTCGCCGCAGGCGTGGTCAGTGGCCCATGCCCAGGCCACCGTCGACCGGGATCACGGCGCCGGAGATGTAGGACGCGCCGGGCGAGGCGAGGAAGGTGACGACGGAGGCGATCTCGTCGGTGGAGCCGAGGCGGCCGGCGGGGATGGCCTTCTTGTAGCCGGCGACGGTGTCCTCGGGCAGGACCGCGGTCATGTCGGTCTCGACGAAGCCGGGGGCGACGACGTTGGCGGTGATGCCGCGGCCGCCGAGCTCACGGGTGATGGAGCGCGCCAGGCCGACGAGGCCGGACTTGGAGGCGGCGTAGTTGGCCTGGCCCGGGCTGCCGTAGAGCCCCACGACGCTGGAGACGAAGATCAGGCGCCCGCGGCGCAGCCGGATCATGCCCTTGGAGGCGCGGCGGGCGCAGCGGAAGGCGCCGGCGAGGTTGGTGTCGATGACCTGGTCGAAGTCCTCGTCCGACATGCGCATCAACAGCGTGTCCTTGGTGACGCCGGCGTTGGCGACGACCACCTCGATCGGCCCGCCCAGCAGCTCCTCGGCCGCCGTGAACGCCGCGTCCACGGACTCGGTGCTCGTCACGTCGCCCTGGACGGCCTGCAGACCCTCGGGCGCCTCGCCGGACCGGCTCGTGACGACGACCTTGTCCCCCTGGGCCGCGAAGGCCCGCGCGATCGCGAGGCCGATGCCGCGGTTGCCTCCGGTGACGAGGACGGTGCGTGGCTCGGGACGGTCGGTGGTCATGGTGCTCCTCACCAGTGGGGCCTGCGGGTTCCCGCCGACGCTAGCGGACTACCCCGCGGTAGCGCTCATCGAACGCTGCTCATCGGCCGGAGGCTCGGCGAACGAGCGTAGGCTTGGTCGGTGGCCAGCTCATCCCCCTCTCACCCGACGGTGCACACCGTCACGTCGGTGCAGAAGTCCCTCGCGCAGGACCGGGCCGAGCGCACCCGCCGCTACCTGATCTCGATGTCGATCCGCACCGTCTGCTTCGTGCTGTTCGTGGTGGTCGACCACCCGATGCGGTGGGTGTTCGTGATCGGGGCGGTGTTCCTGCCCTACATCGCGGTCGTCCTGGCCAACGCCGTCGACCGCAGCGGCGAGGGCCAGCTGGAGGCCGTGGACCACCAGCAGCGGATGCTGCCGCCGGGCAGCTGGTCGGAGGGCGCGATCGAGGGCTCGGTCGAGGGCGCTGACAAGGGCTCTGACAAGGGCTCGGCAGAGGGCGGATCGGCACGCCCGGCAGAGGGCCAGTCGGACGAGCGCCGCGACCGGTCGCAGGACGGTGCCGTATGACGGGTGACCGCTGCTCGGCCAAGGGATGCAGGGCCGACGGGACCTGGCAGCTGCGCTGGAACAACCCGTCGCTGCACGCCCCGGACCGCCGCAAGGTGTGGCTGGCCTGCGACGAGCACAAGGTGTCGCTGTCGGAGTTCCTGTCGATGCGGGGCTTCCTGCGCGAGGTCGAGCCGCACGAGCCGCTCGGGAACTGACCAGTCGGCGGGGTGGGAACTGACCGGTCGGCGGGGTGGGGGTTCAGCCGCCGATGGCGGACATGGGCCGGTCGGGCTGCTCGAAGTCGGGGTCGCCGATGCCGTGGCCGCGCCGCTTGACCCGCATCTCCCCCGTGATCAGCGCCGCGAGGTCGTCGTCGGAGGCGCCGTCGCGCATCGGGCCGCGCAGGTCGGTCTCGGTGCGGGAGAACAGGCAGTTGCGGACCTGACCGTCGGCGGTGAGCCGGGTGCGGTCGCAGTCGCCGCAGAACGGCCGCGTGACGCTGGCGATGATCCCGACGGTGGCCTGCTGCCCCTCGAGGTCCTCGTAGCCGACCACGTCGTAGAGCTCGGCCGGGGCGCTCCCCCGCGCCGTCTCCGGGCGGGCCCGCAGCTCGAACCGCTCCGACAACCGCGCGATCAGCTCCTCCGCGGTCACCATCTGCGCCCGTTCCCAGCCGTGCTGGGCGTCCAGGGGCATCTGCTCGATGAACCGCAGCCCGTAGCCCCGGTCCAGGCACCAGCCCAGCACGTCGGCGACGCCCTCGTCGTTGATGCCCCGCATGGCGACGGCGTTGACCTTGACGGGGGTCAGCCCCGCCGCGGCAGCGGCCGTCATACCGCCCTCGACGTCGGCCAGCCGGTCGCGGCGGGTGAGGTCGCGAAAGACCTGCTCGTCGATCGTGTCGAGGCTGACGTTGACGCGGTCCAGGCCGGCCTCCGCGAGGTCCGCGGCGACGCGGGCGAGGCCGACCCCGTTGGTGGTCATGGCGATCTGGGGGCGCGGCTCGAGGGCTGCGATGCGGCGCACCACGTCCACGATCGACCGGCGCAGCAGCGGCTCTCCCCCGGTCAGCCGGACCTTGGTGACCCCCAGCTCGACGAAGACGCGCACCAGTCGGACCAGCTCGTCGTCCGTCAGCATCTCGGGCTTGGGCATCCACGGCAGGCCCTCGGCGGGCATGCAGTAGGTGCAGCGCAGGTTGCACCGGTCGGTGACCGAGACCCGCAGATCCTGTGCGACGCGGCCGAATCCGTCGGCGAGCGCCGGGCGCACGCGGGGATCCGGCAGAGTCGTCATAGGCTCCACAGTAGGCGTCCGACGTGCCGCCACCGAATTACCACGGGAAGTATTCAGTGATCCAGACCCTCCGCAAGCCCCGGTGGCTCAAGGCCCTGGCCGGAGCCTTCGTCTTCATGCTCGCCTGCATCTGGCTCGGGCAGTGGCAGCTCGGGCGCTACGAGCACAAGCAGGCGACGGTCGCGGCGATCGACCGCAACTACGCGGCGGACCCGGTGCCGCTGCGGACCATCCTCCCGACGCCCACCAGCGGCGTCACCGAGGACACCCTGTGGCGGTCGGTGACGATGACCGGCACGTATGACGGCGCGGCCCCCCTCCTCGTGCGGAACCGTCCCCGCGCCGGGGACCGCGGCTACGAGGTCGTCTGGCCGTTGCGGCTGCCGGACGGGTCGACGCTGCTCGTGGACCGCGGCTGGCTCTCGGCCGGCAGCGGCGCGGCGGCGGACCTGCCGACGATCCCGCCGGCGCCCAAGGGTCAGGTCGCCGTGACGGGGTGGTTGCGGTGGGGCGAGCAGGACCTCGACAAGTCCCCGGCCAAGGGGCAGCTCGCGTCCATCAACTACACGGTGGCGCAGCGCGAGATCGGCGGGACGGTCAACCACGCCTACCTGGTGCTCGGGTCCGAGGGCTCGGTCAAGGCGGGCGACCCCTCGACCGGGCTCGCCGCGCCCAACGGCCCGGACCGCGACGAGGGCTGGAACAACGTCTCCTACTTCGGCCAGTGGTGGCTCTTCGGCCTCGTGGCGATCGGGATGGTGCTGTATGCCGCCCGCCGCGAGCACCTGGAGGAGCAGGCAGCGCGCGGCACCGGGGCAGACGGTGGGACCGCCGGCGGGGCCGACGGCGGGACCGGCGACAGGACGGGGAAGGTCGACGCGGTCGATGACGCGGTCGTGACGTCAGGATCGTCCCAGGTCAACCGGTCCGGACGCGCGCGGCAGACGAGGCCGCCGAAGCCCAAGAAGGTCCGGATCTGGGACGAGGAGGACGAATGAACGACGGGCGCGCGGCTGCTGACGAGCCTGGTGCCGAGCCTGCTGTCGATGGTGCCGACGGCAACGACGGCTCTGCCGCCGAGGCGAGGGCGCACCGGGAGCGGCTGGGGGCGACCTTTGCCGAGGGCGGGGCGCGCTATGCCTCGCTGCGGCCGGCGTATCCCCGCGAGGCGGTGGCCTGGGGCGTGGGGACGACCCCGTGCGACGTCGTCGACGTGGGCGCCGGCACCGGCAAGCTGACCGAGGTCATGCTCGGGCTCGGGCACCACGTGGTGGCCGTCGACCCCAGCGAGGACATGCTGGGGCCGCTGCGGGTGGCACACGGGCAGGTCGAGGCCAGGGTGGGCACGGGAGAGGCGACCGGTCTGCCGGACGCGTGCGCCGACGTGGTCACGTATGCCGCGGCGTGGCACTGGGTGGATCCGGAGGCGGCGTCGCGCGAGGCCGCGCGCCTGCTGCGACCCGGTGGACGGCTGATGCTCGTGTGGAACGTCATGGACCTGCGGGTGCCCTGGGTGGCGGGGCTCAACCAGACGATGCACTCGATGGAGGGCGGCTACGAGCCGCGGTCGGAGTCGGCGGCGCTCGTATCACGTGCGGCCTTCGGCGAGGGTGAGCACCACGACCATCCCTGGGGCTTCGAGACGACGGCGCGCGGCCTGGCCGGGCAGGTCACGACGCGGTCGTACTACCTGGCGCTGGACGCCGACCGCCGCGCGGAGCTGGCGAGGCGCGTGGCGGAGTACGTCGAGGCGCACTGCGGCGGGCTCGACGAGCGGCCGGTCACGGTGCCGCACGTGTGCGACGTCTACCGCTTCCCGCGCCTCTGACCGGACGCCGTCGCGATCGGTGCCGGCGGCGTCAGTCGGTGAACTGGGTGCGATAGAGCTCGGCGTAGAGCCCACCGCGCGCGAGGAGCTCGGCGTGGGTGCCCTGCTGGACGATGCGGCCGCCGTCGACGACGAGGATCAGGTCGGCGCCGCGCACGGTCGAGAGGCGGTGCGCGATGACCATGGCGGTGCGGCCGTGCAGCGCGCTGTCGAGGGCTCGCTGCACGGCGGCCTCGGACTCGCTGTCCAGGTGGGCGGTGGCCTCGTCCAGGATCACGAGGCCGGGGCCCTTGAGCAGCAGGCGGGCGATGGCGAGGCGCTGCTTCTCCCCACCGGAGAGGCGGTGGCCGCGGTCGCCGACCACCGTGTCCAGACCCTCCGGCAGGGACTCCACCAGCGAGGCGACCTGGGCCGCCCGCAGGGCGCGCCATACGTCGTCGTCGGTCACGCCGGGGCGGGCGTAGTCGAGGTTGGCGCGGATGGTGTCGTGGAAGAGGTGGGCCTCCTGGGTGACCATGCCGACGACGTCGTGCAGGGAGTCGAAGGACGCCTCGCGCAGGTCGATGCCCCCGATCCGCACGGTGCCCGTCGTGGGGTCGTAGAGACGGGCGACCAGCGACGTGATCGTCGTCTTGCCGGCGCCGCTGGGCCCGACGAGGGCGACCAGCTGGCCGGGCTCGACCCGGAACGAGACGCCTTGCAGGACAGGCCCGCCCGAGGCCCGGTCGCCCGTCGCGCCGCCCTGCTCGAGCGACTCCAGGGAGATCTCGTCGGCCGAGGGGTAGCGGAAGACGACGTCGTCGAGCTCCACCGACACCGCCTCGTCGGGGATGGCCCGCGGGTGCTCGACCTCGCGCACGAGGGGCTGCAGGTCGAGGACCTCGAAGACGCGCTCGAAGCTGACCAGGGCGGTCATGACGTCGACGCGGACGTTGGACAGCTGGGTGAGGGGGCCGTAGAGCCGGCTCAGCAGCGCCGCGAGGGCGAGCAGGGCGCCCACGGACAGCGAGCCGTCGATGGCCATGAGCCCGCCGATGCCGTAGACGACGGCCGTGGCCAGGGCCGCGACGAAGGTCAGCCCGGTGAAGAAGAACGTGCGGTTGAGCGCGATGCGGATGCCGATGTCGCGGACCTGGGCGGCGCGGTCGGCATACTGCTGCGACTCGTCCCGCGGGCGGCCGAACAGCTTGACCAGCAGGGCCCCGGCGACGTTGAACCGCTCGGTCATGCGTGTGCCCAGCTCGGCGTTGAGCCCCATCGACTCGTGCTGCAGCCCGGCCAGCCGGCGCCCCATCACCCGCGCGGGCAGCATGAAGACCGGGAGCAGGGCGAGGGCGGCGAGGGTGAGGACCCAGGACTTCGAGGCCATGGCGGCGACGATGAAGACGACCGACACGAGGTTGCTCACGGTCGTCGACAGGATCGAGGTGAACGCCGACTGCGCGCCGATGACGTCGGAGTTGAGCCGGGTGACGAGGGCGCCGGTCTGGGCGCGGGTGAAGAACGCGATCGGCTGGTCCAGGACGTGCCCGAACACCTGGGTGCGCAGGTCGTAGATGAGGCCCTCGCCGATGCGGGCCGAGAACCACCGCTGCACCAGGGCCAGCGCGGCGTCGACGAGGGCGAGGCCGGCGAGGACGATCGCGATGGTGATCACGACCGAGCGGTTGCCCGGGATGACGCCGTCGTCGACGACCTTGCCGAGCAGCAACGGGGTCGCGACCACGAGGGCCGCGTCGATGAGGATGAGGACGAGGAAGACAGCGATCTGGCCGCGGTAGCGGTCGGCGTAGCCGAGGACGCGACGGGCGGTGCCGGGCGCGAGGCGGCGGTCCTTGACCGAGGAGTCCTTGGTGAGGGACCGCATCATCTGCCAGTTGCCCATGCCGGGTCCGCTCATGCGCCGGTCCTCTCGTGTCGGTGGTCGGTCAGGCCGGCGCCCGCCGGTCAGGTCTGGCGGCGGCCAGGTCCGCCTTGCTCGCAGCAATCGTCACAGCAGTCGTACCAGGTGTCCTCACTCCTGCCCCTGCGCCAGGGCCCCGAGCCGCCGGACCTGCGCCTCGCGCTCGTGCCGCAGCTGGTCCTGCGCCGATCCCTCGGTCGCGGACCGCAGCAGGGGCTTGAGCTCGCGCAGGGCGCCGGCCGGGGCCTCGAGCAGGGCCTGGACGAGGTCGTCGGTGGTGGCGTCGAGCTCGGCGCGCGGCACGGCCACGGTGGCCAGGCCGATCGCGGTCGCCTCGGCCGCCCCCACGAACCGCCCGGTGGCGCAGATCTCCAGCGCCCGAGCGTAGCCGACGCAGGCCACCAGCGGTCGCGTGCCCGCGAGGTCCGGCACCAGGCCGAGGCTCGTCTCCCGCATGGCCAGCTGGGCGTCGTCGGCGAGCACCCGCAGGTCGGCGGCCAGGGCCAGCTGGAACCCCGCCCCGATGGCGTGCCCCTGCACCGCTGCGACGACGACCTGCGGCATCTCCTGCCACACTCGGAACGCCCGCTGGAAGCCCGCGATCATCTCCGCCGTGTCGGCGGGAGCGCTCGTGGCGGTGGCCACGAGGTGCGGCTCGCCCGGCATACCGGCCGGGGAGAGCATGCCCCGGTGCAGCCCCGCGGAGAAGCTGGTGCCCTCGGCCCGCAGCACGACGACCCGTATGTCGTCGCCCACCGCCTCCCCCGCCGCCGCCAGGGCGCGCCACAGGGACGGCGTCTGCGCGTTGCGCTCCTCGGCGTTGGCCAGGGTGACGGTGAGGACCTGCCGGCTGTCGTCGACGGTGACGCGCAGGTGCGGGTGATCAGTCATGCCCAGACCCTAGCGCTGGCACCTGGCCACCTCGGTGGGATCTCAGCCGACCGTCGGTCACTCGACGACGATCACGTCGACCTGCGAGCCGACGGCCCGGGCCAGCCGTCGGTCGACCGTCACCAGCGGGGCGGCCGCCCCCGCCGCAACGACGACGAACGCCGCGTCGTACGGGGTCACGTCGTGACGGACCTGCCACACGGCCGAAGCCAGGGGCGGCAGGTCGACGTAGGTGATGGGGAGGGCACGCAGCCGATCGACGGCCGCGCCGGCTCGGGCCGCGGGCAGCTGGCCACTCGCCGACCATCCGCGCACGACGGACAGGACCTCGATCACGAGCAGCTGCGGCGCCAGGAGGTGGGTCAGAGGGTCAGAGGGTCAGAGGGTCAGGTGCGGCGGGCGAGGACGTAGAGGCGGTCGGTGCCGACCTCCACGTCGGCCAGCGGGCCCCGCACATAGCGCTCCTCGACGCGCAGCCCGGCGGCCTGCACCGCCGCGAGGACACGGCTGGGGTCGTGCAGCGCGAAGTCCAGGTCGACCGGGTGGCCCCACCACTCGTCGTGGTGGCGCACCTCGACGCCCACGTGGGTCGCGAGGGCGAGCAGCCCACCGGGACGCAGGGTCCGGGCGAGGCCGCCGAGGGCGTCCGGCAGCTCGGAGGGCGCGAGGTGGACGAGGGAGTACCACGCCACGACGGCGGCCCAGCCGTCGGCGGCCGGCGGGCGCAGGACGCGCCTGAGGTCGCCGACGTCGAAGGTCAGGTCGGGGTGCGCGTCCCGGGCCAGCTCGACCATGCGCGGCGAGACGTCCAGCCCGTGGGCCTGCGCGCCGGCCACGGCGAGGGCCGCGGTGACGTGCCCCGGGCCGCAGCCGACGTCGAGCACCGGTCCGCCGTCGGCCTCCTCGCCGATGCGCGCCAGCAGCCAGCGGTCGAACGGCTTGTGGGCGAGCTCGTCGGAGAGCTCGCGCGCGTAGTCCTCCGCGACGTCATCGTAGGCGGCGAGCACGCGTGCGTCCCGCGCCTCGCGGCCGTCCCGCAGGACCACCTCCAGGTCGACCGCGGCCTGGGCCGGGCCCGCGGTCCCGCGACCGCTCCCCCGTATGGCGTCGTCCCCGGGCGAGCTCGGGGGCGTGGCTACAGCGGTGGGGGCCGGGCCCAGCAGGTGCGTCCACCGCGGGTCGTGCTGCCCCGGCCGACGCTCCAGCTGGGCGACGAGCGGCTCGGGCCGGCGGGACAGTCGCGCGAGGCACTCCTCCACCTCCGTGCGGTCGGCGAAGGGGTGCAGGCGCTCGGTGCGGGTCCGCAGCTCGCCCGCCGCCTGCGGCCCGCGCAGCAGCAGGACCGTGACGAGGGCGCGCTCGTCCGGGGCGAGCCCGTGCACCTCGCTCAGCAGCTCGTGGTGCTTCAGGGTGCGGGAGCCCTTGCCGGCCCAGACGACCCGCACCAGCCCGCGGCCCTTGAGCTCGCGGATCCGCTCCTCGAGGGTCGGGTCGTCGTAGTCGGTCACGGGGTCGCGGCTGCTCGACTGGTTGCAGGCGCCGCGCAGCGCGTTGAGGGTCAGCGGGTAGCCGGCGGGGACGGTGACCTGCTTCTCGAGCAGGCTGCCGAGGATGCGCTGGTCCAGGGCGTCGAGGGTGGGCAGCTCGGTCATGAGGTCGTCCTCCCGACCAGCTCCTCGGCGACGTCCCAGAAGCGGTGCCTCAGGGTGAGCCGGTCGGACTCGATGATCTCGTAGACGCCGAGCCGCGCGGACAGGTCCATGAGCAGCGCCCGGTCGACGTCGGAGGGGATGGTCGGCCGCCCCGCGAACAGCGCCTGGTGCTGGGCCTCGGTGGCGGAGGCGCGCCAGGTGCGGATGACGCTGCGGCATACCTCGGTGATCTGCTCCGGGGTCGCCTCCAGGGGCGCGGGAAGGTGCGGCTCGGAGGACCGCCCCGTGGTCGAGGAGTAGACGAGCGACGAGCGTGACGCGTCGGGGGACGCCGCTCTCGAAGGCGTCGGGGACGTCGGGGACGTCGGGGACGTGGAGGTGTGGCTCGGAGCTGTCCCGCCGGCGGGCCGGGGGCGCGCGGCGAGGTCGGCCGGCGAGGGGCAGGGGGCCTCCGACGCGGCGGCGGCCTGGTCAGGGACGTGACCAGGGCCGGGGATCGGATCAAGGTTCGGATCAGGGACCGGCCCCGCGGCCGCCGGCCGGGGCTCGAACGGCGGGGCCCGGTGGACGGTGTCGTCGATCGCGGCGGTGTCCACGAGGATCAGGCCGTCGGCCTCGCGCTGCAGGTGCCGGGCCACCGCGTGCGGGCGACCGTCGGCGTCCGGCACCCCGACGAGGATGACTTGCACCCCGTGCCCCTGGGCCTCCTCGACGGCCTCGGTCAGGTCGTCGTCACCGCAGAGGAGATACATCACGTCGACGATCCGGTTGCGGGCGTGCGTCACCAGGTCCAGGCCGAGGCGCAGGTCGACGCCCTTCTGCTCTCCCGCCGGCGACAGCCGCCCGAGCCGCAGCTTGACCCGCGGCAGCATGCCGATGGCGAGCTGCGACGAGCTGGGGGCGCCGTTGACGTTCCCGCCGGAGTCGTACCAGTTGACGCGCAGGAGCGGGAGCCCGCTGTCGTCCTCGACCTGCGCCAGCAACCGCTCGATGAGCGCCTGGTGGTCGACGCGGACGCCTCCCCGCAGCGAGGTGCCGGTGACGCGCGTCGCGCTGGAGGAGAGCAGGTAGCCGGCGTCGACATACAGGGCGCAGTAGGAACGCATGTCCCCGATGGTCGCAGGCCCGGCGGTCGACCGCACGGACCGGGCCGACGCGCGCGAGCCGCCCTCGGCTCAGGCGAGGGAGATGAGCTCGAGGTACTCCGGGCCCCAGAGGTCCTCGACGCCGTCGGGCAGGACGAGCACCCGCTCGGGCTCGAGCGCCTCGACGGCGCCCTCGTCGTGGGACACGAGCACCACGGCTCCGGTGAACGTCCGCAGGGCCCCGAGGATCTCCTCGCGGGAGGCCGGGTCGAGGTTGTTGGTGGGCTCGTCGAGGAGCAGGACGTTGGCGCTGGACACGACGAGGAGGGCCAGGGACAGGCGGGTCTTCTCGCCACCGGACAGGACGCCCGCGGGCTTGTCGACGTCCTCGCCGCTGAACAGGAAGGACCCGAGGACCTTGCGGACGTCGGTCTCGCCGAGGTCGGGGGCGGCGGACTTCATGTTCTCCAGGACGGTGCGGGAGGTGTCGAGGTTCTCGTGCTCCTGGGCGTAGTAGCCGATCTTGAGGCCGTGCCCGGGCAGGATCTCCCCCGTGTCCGCCTCGTCGACCCCCGCGAGCATGCGCAGCAGGGTGGTCTTGCCGGCGCCGTTGAGGCCGAGGACGACGACCTTGGACCCGCGGTCGATGGCCAGGTCGACGTCGGTGAACACCTCGAGCGAGCCGTAGCTGCGGGACAGGCCCCGGGCCATCAGCGGCGTCTTGCCGCAGGGCGAGGGGTCGGGGAAGCGCAGGTGAGCGACCTTGTCCTGCTGCCGCTCCCCCTCCAGGCCGCTCAGCATCCGCTCCGCGCGGCGGGCCATGTTGTGGGCGGCGGTCGCCTTGGTCGCCTTGGCGCCCATCTTGGCGGCCTGGGTCAGGAGGGTCGAGGCCTTCTTCTCGACGTTGGCGCGCTCGCGCTTGCGGCGCTTCTCGTCGGTCTCGCGCTGGGCGAGGTAGGCCTTCCAGCCGAGGGAGTACTGGTCGATCGCGGCGCGGTTGGCGTCGAGGTGGAACACCTTGTTGACCACCTGGTCGAGCAGGTCGACGTCGTGACTGATCACGATAAGCCCGCCCTTGTAGCCCTTGAGGTAGTCGCGCAGCCAGATGATCGAGTCGGCGTCGAGGTGGTTGGTCGGCTCGTCGAGCAGCAGGGTCTCGTTGCCGGAGAACAGGATCCGCGACAGCTCCACGCGGCGGCGCTGGCCACCGGACAGGGTCAACAGGGGCTGCCCGAGGATGCGCTGGTCCAGGCCGAGGGCCGACGCGATGGTGGCGGCCTCGGACTCCGCGGCATACCCACCCGCGGCCTCGAAGCGCGCCTGCAGCTTGGGATAGCGCTCCATCGCGGCCTCGTGCGTCTCGACGTCGGCGCTGGCCATCGCCCCCTCCGTCTCGCGGAGCTTGCGCACGAGCTCGTCGAGCCCCCGCGCGGAGAGGATGCGGTCGCGAGCCAGGACGGTGAGGTCGCCGGTGCGGGGGTCCTGCGGGAGGTAGCCCACCGTGCCGGAGCGGGTCACGGATCCGGCCGCCGGCTGCCCCTCCCCCGCCAGCACCTTGGTGAGCGTGGTCTTGCCGGCGCCGTTGCGACCGACCAGGCCGATCCGGTCCCCGGCACCCACGCGGAACGAGGCGCTCTCGATGAGGATGCGGGCACCGGCCCGCAGCTCGATGTCGGTCGCGGCGATCACGTGGCAGGGCCCCTCGGGATAGGTGGTGCGGTGGTGGGTATCAGGTCGGCGGTGAACCGCCCCCGAACGCCCCGTCTCCGCGGGGCAACCGGGTTAGTCTACGGGCAGGTTTCGGCCCCCCCCCAACGCGATCCCCCACGTCAGGGCGGCGGACGATCACGAGTCAGGAGCAAGGATGAGCTTTAACGAGGGATCCCAGCTCGACACCTCCGGCGTCGACTCGGGCAGCGGCGGCGGGGGCATGAGCCCGGGCGGCATGATCATCGGCGGTGGCGGTGGCCTCGGTCTGCTGGGTCTGATCGTCGTGCTGCTGCTCAACATGTGCGGCGGCGCCAACATCGATCCCGGCTCGATGGGTGCCCAGCCCGGCCCCCAGCAGACCCAGGCGTCCGGCAGCGACGACGCCTTCGCCAAGTGCAAGACCGGCGCCGACGCCAACAACGACGTGCAGTGCCGCGTCATCGGCACCAAGAACTCCGTCGAGGCGTACTGGAAGAAGGTCCTGCCCGAGCAGGCCGGCCGCAACTACACGACCGCCAACATGAGCCTCTACAACGGTCGCACCCAGTCGGCGTGCGGCACGGCGTCCAACCAGGTCGGGCCCTTCTACTGCCCGTCGGACCGCAAGGTCTACATCGACGCGTCCTTCTTCAACACGCTCACCCGCGACTTCGGCGCCGACAGCGGAGCCCTGGCGCAGGAGTACGTCGTGGCGCACGAGTACGGCCACCACATCCAGAACCAGCTCGGCCTGCTGCAGAAGGCCCAGCAGGACCCCCAGGGTCCGCAGTCCGGCGGCGTCCGCGTCGAGCTCATGGCCGACTGCCTCGCGGGGATGTGGGCCAAGGACGCCTCGACCGTGCCCGGTGCCAACGGTCAGCCCTTCCTGAAGCCGCTGACGCAGGACGACATCGACTCGGCCCTGTCCGCGGCCAAGTCGGTCGGTGACGACAACATCCAGTCCAAGATGGGCTCCGGCCAGGTCAACCCCGAGTCCTGGACGCACGGCTCGTCCGAGGCGCGCCAGCGCTGGTTCATGACCGGCTACACCAAGGGCAGCCTGCAGGCCTGCAACACCTTCGCGGTCGACCGGGTGGAGTGACCCGGGGAGCCTCAGCGCACCTCGCGGCGCAGGACGACTGACTCCCACCCCGCGAGGGTGGCGGACCCGTCGGGGTCACGCACGAGGGCCTCGGCGCTCGTGGCCAGCACCGGGTCCAGGTCCTCGAGG
>NZ_DCYC01000012.1:0-19384 GCF_002330965.1 Arsenicicoccus sp. UBA2120 | reverse complement strand
CACGGAAGCGTCAGAAGAGCCGAATTTCTGGACCACTGCAACAGCGGTGCCGTGATCGAGGACGGTTCGGAGGCGCACCGGTTCATGCACGCGGCGTCCCAGGAGGCGTTGCGGACGTTGGCGAAGCTGAACGGCTCCTACCGCACCCCCGAGGAGGTGCGGGCCCTGATGAGCGAGCTGACCGGGCGGCCGGTGCCGGAGTCGCTGGCGGTGTTCCCGCCGTTCTACAGCGAGTTCGGCAAGAACCTGCACCTCGGCGAGGACGTGTTCATCAACATCGGCTGCCGCTTCCAGGACGCCGGGGGCATCACCATCGGGGACGGCTCGCTGATCGGGCACGGCAGCACGCTGACGACGCTCGACCACGGCGTCGACCCGGACCGGCGCGCCGACATGATCCCCGCGCCGATCGTGATCGGCCGCAAGGTCTGGCTGGGCGCCTCGGTCACCCTCGTGCCGGGCGTGACCATCGGGGACGGCGCGATCGTCGGCGCCGGCGCCGTGGTGACCAAGGACGTGCCCGCCAACGCGATCGTCGCCGGCGTCCCGGCCCGCGTGATCCGCATGACCGGCTTCGACGCATGACCAGCACGATCTTCTACACCGCCACGACGCTCGACGGCTACCTCGCCGACGAGAACGACTCTCTCGAATGGCTTTTCGTCCAGGACATCGATCACGCCGGCCCCAACAGCCACGACGCGTTCATGGCCGGGGTCGGCGCCCTGGTCATGGGGCGGACGACGTACGAGTGGCTGCGTCGCCACCTCGAGACGGCGGGGGAGCAGTGGCCGTATGCCGTGCCCGCCTGGGTGCTCAGCCACGCCGAGCTGCCCGGCATCGACGGCGCCGACCTGCGGTGGGCGCAGGGCGACGTCAGGGACGTGCACGCCGCACTCGTCGAGGCCGCCGGCGGCAAGGACGTGTGGGTGGTCGGGGGCGGTGACCTGGCGGCGCAGTTCGCCGACGCCGGGCTGCTCGACCAGCTCGTCGTGTCGATCGCCGGCGTGACCCTGGGCACCGGGCGGCCTTTGTTCCCGCGGCGATTCGCGCTCGAGCTCACCGAGGTGACCCGCAACCGGTCCTTCGTCTGCGCCACGTATGACGTGAAGGGCCCGCTGACCTAGCCCGTCCATCCGCCTGGCCCGCCCCACGCCTGCGCGGCGAGCCCGATGCGCTCGGTGACGGGCGGCGGCGTGCACAACTGCTGCAGATAGCGGCAACCCGCCGAGACCGATCGTTGCGGCACAACGGAATTCGCGGGCGGCGCGTCCCGATGTGCAGCAGTTGTGCACGCTACCCAACCACGGGGAGCCTCGCCACGCCCGTCGCGACCCAGATCCGGGCCGGCGACGACGGAGGCCTAGGGTGGCCGCATGACCGAGGACTGGCGGCGGGACCGCATCGGCGCTGCGCTCGCCGGGGCCAACCCCACCGTCATCGCCCGCCTCCAAGAGAGCTTCGCCGCGATCGGGGACGCCCAGTTCCTCCCCGGCTACTGCGTCCTGCTCGTCGACGACCCGACCATCGGTCAGCTCACGGACCTGCCACGGCCACGACGGCTGCGGTTCCTCGACTCGATGGACCGGCTGGGAGAGGCCGTCTCGGCAGCGTGCCGGGAGCACGACTCCGCCTTTCGCCGCCTCAACTACGAGATCCTCGGCAACACCGACGGATTCCTGCACGCACACGTGTTCGCGCGCTATGAGTGGGAGGACGCCGCTCACGTCGGGCTGCCGGTATGGCGCTACGACCCGGACTCGTTCTATGGCGAGACGACAGCGTTGGGCCCTGCCCACGACCCGCTCCGTCGCTCCATCCGGCGTCACCTCGACGAGCAGCGCCACGAGGACGTGCGCCTGGACGGGTAGCGCCTGGCCGGGGGCAGTGGCGTGCACAACTGCTGCAGATGACGGCACCCCACCGGAGCCCGCGCGTTGGGGCACAACGGAATTCGTTGGCGGCGCGTCTCGTTGTGCAGCAGTTGTGCACGCGCGGAGGCAGTGGGGTGCGCCGCGCGCGGACTAGCTGACGCGCGGGTCGAGACCGTACTGCTCGGGGACGCCGAGGTGCTCGCGCAGCGTGGTGCCTTCGTACTCGGTGTGGAACAGGCCGCGCTCCTGCAGGATCGGGACGACCTCGTCGACGAAGGTATCGATCCCGTCCTCGTAGGCGTCGATCGAGATCCAGAAGCCGTCGGCCGCGCCTGCCTCGAACCACTCCTGCAGGTGATCGGCCGTCACGGAGGCCGGGCCCACCGGCGTGGGGTGGTAGTCGATGACACCGTGGGCGAGGATCTCGCGGATCGTCCACCCCTCGCGCGCCACTTCCAGCGCGCGCGGGGAGCGGGGGTCGAACGGGCTGGGACGAGCGGCGGACAGCTGCTCGGCCGTGAGCGGCTCGTCGATCTGAGAGACGCTCAGCGGGGTGCCCAGCATGGAGCCGAGGTAGGGCACCCGCGTCGGCAGGAGGAACTCGCTGATGCGCAGGCGCCGGTCCACGGCCTCGCGCACGGTGGGGGCGATCGCGGGCATGACGCCGGCGAAGTACTTCACCTCGTCGGGGTCCCGACCCGCCTGCTCGGCGGCGTCGCGGGCGGCCTGGCGCTGGGCGCGGGCATCCTCGATCGTGTAGGCGGCCCCCACGACCCCGCTGGCATAGCGGCCCGCGATGCCGAGGCCGTACTCGCCACCGCCTGCGGAGAAGATGACGGGCTGGCCCTGCTCGGACGGCGGGATCGGCAGCGGGCCCCGCGAGGCGACATACTGCCCCTGCAGGTTGATCGGCGTGATCTGGTCCGGGTCGGCGAAGAGCCCCTGCTCCACGTCCTTGAGCCAGGCGTCCTTGCCCCAGCTGCCCCACAGGGCCTGCACGATCTGGATGGTCTCGTGGGCCCGCTGGTAGCGCTCGGGCCGCGGCGCGATCTCGGCGCCGTGGTTGGCGGCCACCGTGGCGTCGCTGGTGGTCACGGCGTTCCAGCCGATCCGGCCGTGGCTCATGATGTCGAGTGTCTTGAACTGGCGGGCCAGGTTGTACGGCTCGCTGAAGGTCGTGGACCCCGTGGCCACGAACCCGATGCGCTCGGTGGCGCGGGCGGCGGCGGCGATCGTCAGCAGGGGGTCGAGGGTCAGCATCGGCGCCTCGTGGGTGAGGTCGCTGGTGAGGCCCGCGAAGTCGGGGAGGAAGAAGAACTGCACCTTCCCCCGCTCGGCGGCCCGGGCGTAGCGCACCTGGGCGTCGAAGCTCGTGTAGTTGCTCGGGTCGACGCCGGGCGCGCGCCAGGCCATCGCCTGGGAGCCGTAGGCGTTGCCGAGCTGCAGGCCGAGGATCATCTGACGGTCACTCATGGGGTTCCTTCTGGCTTTGTCGGGGGGTCAGGCGGCGAGCCGGCGCAGGGTGCTGCCGTGGAAGACGAGCGGTGACTGATGGGCGTCGCGGTGCAGGTCGAGCACCCGCAGGAGCGTGAGGACGTGGTCGCCGGCATCGATCTCGGCGTGCCGCGCGACGGTGAAGGTCGCCATGGCGCCGGCCATCAGGACGCTGCCGTCCGCGCCGGTGTGGGTCGCGACGCCGTCGAACCGGGAGTCGGCCGGGCGGCTCAGCGGCCGGATGAGCGACTCGTCCCCGTCGCCGAGGACGCTGATGCCCCAGCGGTCGGCCTGCCGCAGGACCGGCCAGGTGGTCGAGGTGCGGGCGAAGGCCAGCGACACGAGCGGCGGGTCGAGCGACACCGAGCTGAACGAGCTGGCCAGCATCCCCGCCGTCCGCCCCCCGACCTGCGCGGCCACGACGGCGATGCCGGTGGGGAACGCGGACAGGGCGTGCCGCATGGCGTCCGGGGTGGGGGAGGCGGTGGCGTCGCGGAGCGGATTGGTCTTCATGGGATTCCTAGGGGAGAATGAGGAGAAGGTCTCCGTTTCACCATCAACGATACGGAGAGCATCTCCGCTACGCAACCCAGAGGGATCCAGAGCCATGACGACACCCGCAGCCAGCAGGCCCACGCGAACCGACGCGCAGCGGAACCGGGCGCACATCATCGCGGTCGCCGAGGAGGGGTTCGCGGACCTGGGGGTCGAGGTGTCGATGGACGCGATCGCCAAGCGCGCCGGGGTCGGCGCGGGCACCCTCTATCGCCACTTCCCGAGCCGGGAGGCGCTGGTCGCCGCAGTCATGGAGGCGCGCAGCCCGGACCTCGAGCGCGAGCGGGTCGCCATCGAGGACGGCGAGTCGGACTCCCGGGTGGCCCTGGAGCGGTGGCTCGAGGCGGTCAGTGCCTTCATGCGGGCGTATGACGGACTGCCCGACCCGCTCCGATCGGCGCTGCGCGAGCAGGGATCCCCCCTCGCGCCGACCTGCCGGGACGTGATAGCCACCACCGACCGCTTCCTGGCGGCGGCGCAGCGAGACGGCCACGCGCGCAAGGGGATCCGTGGCCGGGACCTCTACCTCGGCACGCTCGCCGTCGTGTGGGCGGCGGGCACGGAGTCTGCGGACGGGTCCGTCGAGCAGGGGTTGCGAGAGATGCTGCGCTCCGGCTGGGCGCTCAGCGGTGAGGGCGCCGCGCCCGCCTCCTGACAGCCGGCTCAGTCGGCGGCGACCTGCACGACCTCGCCGCCCGTGATGCGGACGAGCTCGTCGAAGGTGATGGGGAACAACGTGTCCGGCGTCCCGCCCGCGGCCCACAGCTGCTCGTGCTGCCGCAGCGCCTCGTCGACGACGGTGCGCAGGGGAGCGGGGTGCCCGACCGGGGCGACGCCACCGATGACCTGCCCCGTGGCGTAGCGCACCTCGTCGGCGGACGCCATGTGCACCTCGACGACGCCGAGCGCGCGCTCGAGCACCTCGAAGTCGACCCGGTGCGCGCCGCTGGTCATCGCCAGGATGGGCGCGCCGTCGGCCATGATCACCAGCGAGTTGGCGATGGCGCCGACCTCGCAGTCCATCGCCTCCGCTGCGTCCTTGGCCGTGCGGGCGGGCTCCTCCAGCACCCGCACCCGGCTCTCGACGCCGGCCTCGTCCAGTGCGGCCTGCACGTCCTGGGCGCGGCGCGGGAGGTCGGAGGAGGAGGTGGCGTCGGGCGCAGTCGTCATACGGCCCAGCCCATCACGACCAGTCGTGTGCCGCCAACCGCCGCCCACCCCTCGGCCGGCGCGATGGCGGGCCGGGCTCAGAAGACGCGGGTGATCTCTGCCAGGGCGCGGGCCATCCGGTCGCTGTCGCGGGCGCTGGAGTAGAGGCCGGGCGTGACCCGCACGACCTCACCCCTCGCCACGCCCCCGCGGCGCACCGTGAAGATGTGGTGCCGCTCCATGAGCCACGCCGTCATGGCCGTGGTGTCGGCCTTGGTCACGCGCCCCTGGACCCTGAACGACGTGAGCGCGGAGTACATGCGGGGGTCGTCGGGGGTCAGGATCTGCAGCCGCGGCACGTCGCGGACCTGGCGGACCCACCGGTCCCGCAGGTACTGCAGGCGCGCGTGCTTGTTGGCGACCCCGATGGACTCGTGCAGGTCCAGCGCGACCTGGAGGGAGAGCAGGTTGGCGCTGTTGGACGTGCCCGTGTGCACCCGCGAGCGGATGTCCGTGGCGGGGTAGTCCTGGTCGCCGTGGTCGCGGTCGATGTCGGCCAGCCGGTCCTTGCGGATGTACATGAACCCGATCCCGAGCGGCGCGCTGATCCACTTGTGCAGGTTGTAGCCCACGAACGCGGCTCCGAGATCCTTGGCGGTGAAGGGGATCTGGCCCCACGAGTGGGCGGCGTCCACGATCACGTCCACGCCCCGTGCCGCCGCCATGGCGACGATCTCCCGCACCGGCATCACCAGGCCGGTGCGGTGCGAGAGGTGCGTGAGGAGGAGGAGCCTGGCCTTGGGGTTGGCCTTGAGGAAGGACTCGTAGTACGCGAGCACCGAGGCGTGCGTGGCGGGCTCGGGGATGACGCCCTTGACGACGGTGACGCCGCGTCGGTCCTTGAGCCAGTCCATGGCGTACTGCATCGAGTCGTAGTCCGGGTCGACGTACAGCACCTGGTCGCCCGGGCGGAGCTTGTTGTAGCCGCCGATCAGGTTCTGCAGCGCCTCGGTGGCGCCACGGGTGAGCGCGATCTCCTCGACCGAGACGCCCAGCAGCCGGGCGACGCGCTCGCGGGCCGCCTGCTCCTTGGCGGGGTAGGCCGTGCGCATGAAGTAGGAGCTGTCGCGGGCCAGCACGTCGATGTGGTGCTTGTACTCCTCCACGACGCGTCGCGGGGTGGTGCCGAAGTAGCCGTTCTCGTAGTTGACGTAGTCGCGGGGCAGGTCGTACTCGGCGCGGACCCTCGCCCAGAACCGCTCGTCCCGGGCCAGCCGGGCAGCGGGGACGTCGGGCGCCTTGGGCATGGGACGGGGGCGGCGGCCCGGCCCCGACGAGGCCTGGGCCTGCATCGGCGAGGCCAGGACGGCGGCGCCGCCGATGGCGCTCGCACCCGCTCCGGCCAGGACGTGGCGGCGGTCGATGTCCATGTCGATGTCCTTCCAGCACAAGGGCGCCGGCGCTCCAGCGCGCACGCGACCAGCCCACTCCCGCCAGGTGGCCGGGCCGTGGCCGAGGCGTGACGTCGACGTGTCGAGGCGGACAACCGATCGAGCCGTATGGCGGCGACCGCCGGCAGCAGGCGGGCGGCACCCGTCGGAATGATCCGGACCATCTCTCCGTTTGCTCGGACGACACCCGACAACCACGATAGGTCTCTCATGAACATCGGCATCATCGGCGCGGGCAACATCGGCGGCGTCCTGGCCCGCCGCCTGCCGACCAAGGGTCACCAGGTCAAGGTCGCCAACTCGCGCGGCCCCGAGACGCTGGACGCCGAGGTCACGTCCACCGGCGCCCGCGGAGTGACGGCGGAGGAGGCGGCGACGGACGTCGACGTCCTCATCCTCTCCATCCCGCTGAGCCGCATCCCAGACCTTGCCCCGGTCGTCGGCACCCTGCCCGCCGAGACTGTGGTGGTCGACACCGGCAACTACTACCCCGCCCGCGACGGTGCGATCGAGGCCCTCGACGGCGGTCAGGTCGAGAGCGAGTGGGTGTCCGAGCAGCTGGGGCGCCCCGTCCTCAAGGCGTGGAACGCCATCCTCGCCGAGCGCCTCGTCGACGGAGGCCGCGAGGCGGGGGACCCCGAGCGGACCGCGATCCCGGTCGCGGGTGACGGTGAGGACGCCAAGAGCGTCGCGCTTGGCCTGGTGGAGGACAGCGGCTTCGACGCGGTCGACGCGGGCTCCCTCGCCGAGTCCTGGCGCCAGCAGCCGGGATCGCCCGTCTACTGCACCAGCCTCACGGCCGCGGAGGTGCCCGATGCTCTGGCGGCGGCGCAGCGCGACCGCTCGGCGGGGCGGCGGGACCTGGCGATAGCGGTCATCACCGACCGCGCGCAGGACCCCACCCGCACGGTCGACGGGGACTTCCTCACGCGGCTGAACCGCGTGCTCTACCAGTGAGCACGGACATGGCAGACGGAGCACGGCCACAGAGTCACGGACGAGAGGAACGACAGCACATGAAGATCGCCATCATCGGCACGGGACACATCGGCAAGACCCTGGTGCGCAAGCTCAGCGCCGCCGGCCACGACGTCGCGGTCGCGAACTCGCGCGGCCCCGAGACCATCGAGGCAGACCTGCTCGCGGACGGAGCACGCGCGGCCTCGGCACCGGACGCCGTCGGCGGGGCCGAGGTCGTCATCCTCTCCGTCCCGCTGAGCCGGATCCCGCAGCTGGCCCCCCTGATCCGGGAGCTGCCTCAGGAGACGGTCGTCGTCGACACCTCCAACTACTACCCGCAGCGCGACGGTGTGATCGAGGGCATCGAGGCAGGTCAGGCCGAGAGTCTCTGGGTCTCGGAGCAGCTGGGACGCCGGGTCGTCAAGGCGTGGAACATGATCGGGAGCCACGCGCTGTCCGACAAGGGCCTGCCTGCCGGCGACCCGGATCGACTCGCGGTGGCGGTGGCTGGTGACGAGCGTGGTCGCCGGGTCGGGATGGCGCTGGTCGAGGACACCGGCTTCGACGGTTTCGACGCGGGCTCGCTCGAGGAGTCCTGGCGGCAGCAGCCTGGGACGCCGGCCTACGGCACGGAGCTCACGAGCGCCCAGTTGCCGGACGCGCTGGCGACGGCCGACGCGGCCCGGGCGCCGAAGCGACGTGACCTGTCGGTCGCGGCCATCGCGGAGCGGGTCGGCGACGGGACGACCAACCCGGACTCGGACTACGGCACCCGGTTGTCCCGAGCCCTGTTCATGTAGGCGTGCGGGACCCTCGGCGCGCGCTGCGATCAAGGCTCGAGCCAGACGCCCTGGTCCAGCGCGCGCTCGAAGGTCGGGATCCACCGGTCGACGTCGAGCCCCTTGCGGGACAACCACTCTCGTGAGTAGTAGCTGTCGGCGTAGCGTCCGCCGCCGTCGCACAGCAGCGTCACCACGGACCCCTGCTGGCCGCGAGAACGCATCTCGCACACCACCTTCAGCGCCCCGAAGAGGTTGGTGCCGGTCGACCCTCCGGCGAACAACCCGGTGCGGGAGCGCAGCACGTGGATGCCAGCGATGGAGGCGGCGTCCGGGACGGAGATCATCCGGTCGACGACGCCGGCGATGAAGCTCGGCTCCACCCGAGGACGCCCGATGCCCTCGATCCGCGAGCCGACGCACGTCGTGACGCCTGCGTCCGCGTCGCACCACGCGTCGAAGAAGGCGGAGTTCTCGGGGTCCGTGACGCACAGGCGGGTCAGGTGTCCGCCATACCGCAGGTGCCGGCCGATGGTCGCGGAGGTGCCACCGGTCCCGGCGGCGGTGACGATCCACGCGGGGTCGGGGTGCGGCTCGAGCCGCATCTGCTCGAAGATCGACTCGGCGATGTTGTTGTTGCCCCGCCAGTCGGTGGCGCGCTCGGCGAAGGTGAACTGGTCCATGTAGTGACCACCGAGGCGCTCGGCGAGCTCGATGGCGCGGGGGTAGAGCGTGGCGGGGTCGTCGATGAACTCGCAGCGGCCGCCGTTGCGCTCGATCAGGTCGATCTTGGTCTGGCTGGTCGAGCGCGGCATGACCGCGATGAACTCCAGGCCCAGCAGCCGCGCGAACCACGCCTCGCTGACCGCGGTCGAGCCGCTGGACGCCTCGATGATCGGGGTCTCGGGGCCGACCCACCCGTTGCACAGGGCGTAGAGGAACAGCGACCGCGCGAGGCGGTGCTTGAGCGAGCCCGAGGGGTGGGTGGACTCGTCCTTGAGGTAGAGCTCGATGCCCCAGGCCTCGGGCAGCCGCACGGGCAGCAGGTGCGTGTCGGCGGAGCGGTTGGCGTCGGCCTGGACCGCGCGGATCGCCTGGGCCACCCAGGCTCGCCGGGCGGGGTCGCTGCGATCGACGTCACGTGCGGTGGCCTGCAGGGTCATGGCTCCGAGGGTAGCCTGCAGCCCTATGGTGAAGCGGGCCGGCGACGGCGCCGCCCGTTGGCCCGGACCCACCGACGAAGGAGACGAACCATGGCGTTGCGCATCGGATACAAGGCATCGTCGGAGCAGTTTGCCCCGCGGGAGCTCGCCGACTACGCGGTCCTGGCCGAGGAGCTCGGACTCGACAGCGCGTTCATCGCGGACCACTTCCAGCCGTGGCGTCACACCGGCGGCCACGCCCCGTCCAGCATCCCGTGGCTGGCGCACGTCGCTGCGCGCACCGAGCGGATCGTGCTCGGGACCTCCGTGATGACCCCGACCTTCCGCTACAACCCGGCCATGGTGGCGCAGTCGTTCGCGACGCTGGCGTGCCTGCACCCGGGCCGCCTGGTCCTCGGCGTCGGCACGGGCGAGGCGCTCAACGAGATCGCCGTCGGCTCGGTGCAGGGGGACTGGCCCGAGTTCAAGGAACGCTTCGCGCGGCTCCGCGAGTCCGTCGAGCTCATGCGCCGCCTGTGGACCGAGGAGCGCGTGACCTTCGACGGCGACTACTACCGGACGACGGACGCGACGGTCTACGACCGGCCCGAGTCTCCCGTGCCCGTCTACGTCGCGGCCGGCGGGCCCATGGTCGCGAGGTATGCCGGCCGCAAGGGCGACGGCTTCATCTGCACCTCCGGCAAGGGCCGCGAGCTGTATGCCGACAAGCTCGTCCCCGCCGTCGTGGAGGCTGCGGGCAAGGTGGGACGCGACCCCTCTGGCATCGACCGGATGATCGAGATCAAGTTGTCCTATGACCCGGATCCCGCTGCCGCGCTGGAGAACTGCCGGTTCTGGGCGCCGTTGTCCCTCACCGCCGAGCAGAAGCACTCGTTGCACGACCCCGCCGAGATGGAGGCCGCGGCCGACGCCCTGCCCATCGAGCAGGTGGCCCAGCGCTGGATCGTGGCCTCGACGCCGGAGGAGGTCGTCGAGCAGGTCCGCTTCTACACCGACCTCGGTTTCGACCACCTGGTCCTGCACGGTCCGGGTCACGACCAGGAGCGATACCTGCGGTCCCTGGCGGAGCAGGTGCTCCCTGCGCTGCGCGAGCTTGTTCCCGCGCCGCTGCCCGAGCCGCCGGCGACCGCCTCCGACAGCGAGTCGGCCTGACCCATGGGCGAATCCATCCTGAGACTGGGTCGTCGTTCGTTCACCGCGGACGACCGGCTCGTGATGGCGATCGTCAACCGGACGCCTGACTCGTTCTACGACCAGGGTGCGACCTGGGCCGAGGACGCCGCCCTGCGCCGCGTGGACACGTTGGTCTCAGCCGGAGCGGAGATCGTCGACATCGGCGGGATCAAGGCAGCCCCGGGCGAGGAGATCGGTGAGGCCGAGGAGCGTTCTCGCGTGGTCGATCTCGTGGCGTCCGTCCGCCAGCACCACCCCGGGGTGATCATCAGCGTCGACACCTGGCGCGCGTCGGTGGGGGCGGCAGTGTGCGCGGCAGGGGCGGACCTGCTCAACGACGCGTGGGGCGGTGCCGATCCCGAGCTCGTCGACGTGGCAGCCGAGTTCGACGTGGGGATCGTCTGCACGCACACCGGCGGGGTGCCGGTGCGGACCCGCCCGCATCGTGTGGAGTACGACGACGTCGTCGCATCCGTCATCGACGACACCACCGCCTATGCCGAGCGGGCGGAACGCGCCGGTGTCGCGAGGGACCGGATCATCGTCGACCCCGCCCACGACTTCGGCAAGCAGACCTGGCACTCGCTGGAGGTGACCCGGCGCCTCGACGAGCTCGTCGCCCGCGGCCGGCCGGTGCTGGTATCGCTGTCCAACAAGGACTTCGTGGGGGAGTCGCTCGACCTGCCCGTCGACCAACGCCTGACGGGAACGCTTGCGACCACGGCGATCTCGTCGTGGCACGGCGCGATGATCTATCGCGCGCACGAGGTCTCCGAGACGCGTCAGGTCCTCGACATGGTCTCGACGATCCAGGGCCGGCGCGCGCCCGCGCGGACCGTCCGGGGGCTCGTGTGATCGCGGCGGCCGCGATCTGCCCCCAGCCGGCCGGTCTGCTGCGCGAATACCGCAGCACCGCAGACCCATTCGCCTCGTTGCGGGAGACCTGTCGCGAGGCGGTGTCCCTCGTGCTCGGCGCGGAGCCGCGCCGGTTGGTGGTCGTGGGGGCGGGGCCGGGGCCGGAGGCCCGGCACACGACGCGGGACCCGTTGTCCGTCAGGGTTGCTCGTGAGCTGCTCGAGGGGCTCGACGCTCCCTCGGTGCAGGAGGTGGTCGTGGCACCCGACGAGACCCGCGACGCCGCAGCGTGCCTCGGTCGACAGCTGTGCGAGCTGCCTGGCGACACAGCACTTCTCGTCATCGCCGACGGGTCGGCCCGTCGCGGTGTCAAGGCGCCGGGTTACCTGGACGAGCGTGCCTTCGCCTATGACGACCGGTGGCGCGCGGCCCTGCGGGACGGCGACGTGGACGAGCTGCGCGCCCTGGAGCCGGAGCTCGCCGCCGACCTGCTGGCCCGCGGGCGTGCTCCGCTGCAGGTTCTCGCCGGTGCGGTGGGTGAGAGTCGCGTCCAGAGCACGGTGCTGCTCGACGAGGACCGCTGGGGCGTGGCCTATCTCGTGGGGGTGTGGTCGTGCGGGTGATCCTCGACGACGGGGGACCGGTGGAGGTCCTGGACCACCGTGCAGCGTTGGGCCCGGTCCGTGACCTCGACCAGCTCGCCGAGCTCTACGCGACGCCCGAGGACTGGTGGCGAGCCAACTTCGTGACGACGGTCGACGGCGCGGTCACCGGCGCCGACGGCCGCACCGGCACGATCAACAACGCCGCCGACAAGGTCGTCTTCGACCTGCTTCGGGCGCTGGCGGACGTCGTGGTGGTGGGCGCGGGGACGGCGCGGGCGGAGGGATACGGGCCGGTCCAGCCCCTGACGGACGAGCTGGCCGCGGTGCGCCGCCGGGCCGTGGGCCGGACCACGCCTGCCCGCCTGCTCGTGGTCAGTGCCTCGGCCGAGATCCCCGCCGGTCTGCTCGGCGCGGCACCGGGGGCGGTCATGCTTGCGACGACCTCGCAGGCCCCCGCCGAGGCACTGGGCGAGGCCGTCCGGCAGCTGGGGGAGCCCCACGTGATCGTCGGTGGCGCGGGCCCAGTCGACCCGGTCTGGCTGCGGGGAGAGCTCGTCCGCAGAGGAGCCACCCGGATCCTGTGCGAGGGCGGACCGACCTTGTTGCGAGCGATGCTGCTCGGCGGCGTGCTCGACGAGCTGTGCCTCACCACCTCGCCCCTGCTGGTGGGTGGCCACGGCCCGCGCCTGGTCGAGGGATTGGAGCTGCGGCGCGACATACGACCGGTGCTGGTCCTCGAAGAGAGCGGCACGCTGCTGACCCGCTGGCTCCTAGCCCCCTAGGCGACCGGAAGTGACCCGTCGGGTCGCCGAGCGGTCAACTCGCGCGCCATCCGACCGGAAGTGACCCGTCGGGGCGCGGTCCTCCCCATCTGCCACCTGCACCCGTCCGGAAGTGACCCGTCGGGGCGGCGAGCTCCTCATCCGCCACCTGCACCCGACCGGAAGTGACCTGTCGGGTCACGCCGAGCGGTCAACTCGCACGCGACCCGACCGGAAGTGACCCGTCGGGCAGGTCGGCGGGCCGGACGCGGGCCTAGCCCCGGCGTGCAGGCTGCGACCCGGCCCGACGGCCTACCACTGTGCGATGGACGACAACGCACCCAGGCCCGCGATGATCGCGACGATGAGACCGACCGCACCGCCGAACAGGTCAGGGAGGGGCCGGGGAGCAGGCAGGCGTAGGTCCTGCGGACCGGGACCGACAGCCACCTCGACGGTGTCACCCACCTGCAGGTGGGGGACCCCGGAGCAGGGGACGGAGACCCGCCGCAGGGGACCGTGCGGGTCCTGGAGCTCCAGGTCCGCGACCAGCGTGGGGCCACCTCCCGGCGCCGCGCGGTGGGCGAGCTGCAGCACCGTGGCCGTCGCCGTGGTCCAGTGCCGGGAGGACCAGAGCGGGTGGAGCGCTGCGCCCGCGAACGCCAGGCCGGCCAGTGAGATGGCGGCCGAGCCGACCGCCTGGTCACCCCCGCCTCCGCCTCCGCCCCGCGTGGCCTGCCAGACCGCGAGCCCCACGACGGGCACGACGACCTGGAGGACGGCGGTCACGACCGGGGCGGACCACGCACGGGGGGGGGGATCACCGACCGGCCCGGGTCCTGCGGGTGCACCTGCACCGAGATGGGCTGGCCGGGCTCGACCGGGAGGGCCGACGGCAGCCGTGCCTCACCCTCGTGCTCGCGGCCGTCCGGCCCGGCATAGCGGTAGCGGACGTGCGGCACCCCCATCGGATCACCCTCGCTGGCCCGCACCGTCAGCTGCCGGACGTCCTCCACGGTCGCGGCGACGGTCGGCCAACGCCAGCGGCGCAAGAAGGATCTGGGCGAGGCTCCAGGTGCCGGAGCCCACGCAGCCCAGCGCGAACAGTGCGACAGCGATCTCCACGATGATCCCCCCGGTCGATGTGGTGCCTCCACCCTAGGGGACCGCGGTCAGCGGCGGGCCACCGCGTAGCCAGAACGCCCGAGCCGGAACGCCCGGCGTCCCTGCGGGTCGACGCAGGTGATGCCTCGAGCGGTGTCGAGGCAGGACCACGGCGCGCCCTTGACCTGCACGACGCGCCCCTCCTGCAGGCGTGGGAGGGTGGCCGGGTCGACGCTGACGATGGTGTCCGAGTTGCACACGGGGACGACCCGTCCGCGCTCGTCGACCTCGATCCGGCCGACCTGGGAGCGCCCGTCGCCGGCCGCGCACACCCCGGGCGCCTCGATCCCCGCACCGTCGGCGAGCTCGCACACGCCGCCGCCCTCGCTCGACGCGATCTGGCAATAGACCGACCCGTCGTGGCTGACGAACGACGCCTCGCGGACGTATCCGTGCTCCTGGACTCCGTCGCGGACGGCCGCCAGGGCGCGGGCCAGCGTGAACGTGCCACCCGAGCTCGAGGTGGGGGTGGCCGTCGCGGGCGCCGGCGGCGTCGGGGTGGCCGGGGCACCGCCGGGGGCCGTCGATGGCGAACCGGTCTGGGGAGAGGCGGTCACGGTGACGGTGACGGTCTCGGACGGCGACGACGGAGCGGGAGCGGACGTGGACGTGGCCGTGGCGGAGCCCGCCGGTGATGACCCCGCAGCGGTGCTGCCCGTCGTGCTCGGATCGCCTCCGCCGCACCCCGCGAGGGCGATCGTGAGGGCCACGAGGCCCGCTGCCAGGAGCGGCTTCATCGTCCCAGGGTGGCAGGGCGACGGCCGACCCGCCAGGGGCGCGATCGGCTCAGTCCGGCAGGAGCGCGCGTATGACGCGACCGGGGTCGCCCGCCCGCATCACCTCGCCCATGACGGCCACCCCGTGCGCACCCGCGCCCATGGCCTCGGCGGCCGTCTCGCCCGAGATGCCGCCCAGCGCAAGGACCTTCGTCTCGCCGAGGGGCACCGCATCGATGACCCGGCGAAGCCCTGCGGGTCCGAGCGCGGGGCCGTAGCCCGGCTTGGAGGCGGTTGCGGCACACGGCGAGAGCGTGACGTAGTCGCACCCCTGCTCCACCGCAGCACGCAGCTCGGCCACGTCGTGGGTCGAGCGCCCCACCAGCGACGCGTGCGGCGGGACGGGATCGCTGCGTCGCAGGTGCACGCCGTCCGCCACCGCGCCCCACGCCGCCGCGGCAGGCAGGGGCGCCGCCACGACGAGCCGACCACCCACCGGCCGCAGGAGGCCGGCGAGCGACGTGGCGAGGGCGAGTCGCTGGTCGTCGGGCAGGTCGCGCTCGCGCAGGCACACCCAGCACGCCCCGGCATCGATGCAGCGCTCGACCTGCTCGACCAGCGACCGGCCGGCCGGCAGCTGCGAGCGGTCGGTGAGGACCAGCAGCCGGGAGGGCATCAGTCGATGCGGCCCTGCATGGGGGAGGACGCGAGAGCGTGGCGTCGGACCGGGATGCGGCCGGCGCCATGGGCGAGGCGCCCAGCGATGGTCGCGTGGCGGATGGCGGCGGCCATCGCGGCGGGGTGCTCGGACCGGGTGACGGCGGACGCGACGAGCACGGCGTCGCAGCCGAGCTCCATGGCGAGGGCGGCGTCCGAGGCGGTGCCGATGCCTGCGTCGAGCACCACGGGCACGGTGACGGCCTCACGGATCAGCTCGATGTTGTGCGGGTTGCGGATGCCGAGGCCCGAGCCGATGGGGGAGCCCAGCGGCATGACGGCGGCGCAGCCGAGATCGGCGAGCCGACGCGCGATCACGGGGTCGTCGGTCGTGTAGGGCAGCACCGTGAACCCGTCGTCGACGAGCCGTTCGCACGCGTCGAGGAGCTCGACGACGTCCGGGAGCAGGGTGCGGTCGTCGGCGATGACCTCGACCTTGATCAGGTCGGTGCCGAGCGCCTCCCGGGCGAGCTGGGCGGTGAGCACGGCCTCCCGCGCGGTGTAGCAGCCGGCCGTGTTGGGCAGCAGCCGGCACCCGAGGCGGCGGAGCAGGCCGAGCGTGTCGTCCTTGCCGGTGGTCGAGATGCGGCGCATGGCCACGGTGACCAGGCTCGGCTCGGCGGCGAGCACCGCGGCCTTGAGGTCGGCGATGCGCCGCGAGCCGCCCGTGCCGAGGAACAGCCGGGACGAGAGCTCGTGCCCGCCGACCACGAGCGGGTCGTCCAACGGTGTGGCGCCCGCCGGGGCGTGAGGAGTGGTGGGGGACATGGCGGCTCAGCCTCCCTGCATGGCGGTGACGATCTCGACCTGGGCGCCGTCGTCGAGGGTGCGGCCCTGCCAGCGTCCGCGGGGGACGACGGTGTGGTCGACGGCCACGGCGATGCCGTCGGGGGTCAGGCCGAGCTCGGCGACGAGGCCGGTGATGTCGAGCCCGTCTGCGACGGAACGGCTCTCGCCGTTGACGGTGATGGTCATGGGCTGTCCTCAGGGTGGTGACGGGAGGGAGGTGGGTAGCGGGTGGCGGCGAAGGGGGTCGCCTCGGCGATGTCGGTGACACCGTCGAGCACGAGGTCGGTCACGAGGTCGGCGGTGACGGGGGTCAGCAGCATCCCGTGGCGGAAGTGACCGGTGGCGACGACCAGGCCGGGCGTGCCGACGAGTCCGAGCAGGGGTCCGTTGTCGGGGGTGCCGGGGCGCAGCCGGGCGACGGCGTCGACCAGCGTCAGCTCACCGACCTCGGGCAGCAGGGTGGTGGCGGCGCGCAGCAGCTCCAGCAGGCCGCGCCCGGTCACGTCGGTGTCGCCCAGCTCCTCGGACGTCGCGCCGATCACGAGCTCGCCGGTGATGCGGGGGATGAGATAGACGTGGTCGCCGTGCACCGTCCCCCGGACCGTGTGGTCGAGGAGGCCTCGGGCTCCGCCCATGCGCAGGATCTGCCCCTTGACCGGGCGCAGCGGCAGGGTGACCAGCTCGGCGACGCCCGGGACCGCACCGCTGTCGACGCCCGCCGCGAGGACCACGGTGTCGCAACGGGACTCGCGTGGCGTGTCGTGGTCGCAGGACGCCACCGCGACGACCCGTCCGTCCTCGACGACCGGCGCCCCGCGCCGCGCGACCAGCTCCACCCCGGCCCGGACCCCCGCCGCGCGGAGCCCCTGCACCACGAACCGGTTGTCGACCCACAGGTCGCTCTCGACGAGCAGCGCGGTACGCGCACCGGGCGCGAGAGCGGGAGCCACCCGACGCAGCTCGCGTGACGAGAGCCGTTGGTAGGGAAGGGAGTAGCGCTCCAGCAGGTCGGCGGTCCGCCATACCTCGCGGGCGTCGTCGAGATCCATCCCGACGTGCAGGGCGCCCTCGGTGTGCAGGTCGGGCGAGATGTCCGACGCAGCCTCGAGCCGCGCCGCGAAGTTCGGCCACCGGGCGTGCGACGCGAGCGCCAGGGCGAGCAGGTCCTCCTCCTCGTAGGTCGCCTCGCTGACCGGAGCCAGCATGCCGCCGGCGGCGTGCGAGGCGCCCTGCCCGGGCGCGGGATCCCACAGCTCGACGTCCGCCCCGCGGCTCGCCAGCGACCACGCGCAGGCGAGACCGATGACGCCGCCACCGAGGACGACGACCCTGGGGCCGGGTGAGGACATCTGCGCTCCGATCTCCCTGACCCGCATGACCGGGTCGGTGCAGCGGTCGAGACCAGGCTCCAGGTCTCCTCTCAGCCCGGTGCACCGGGCTCCCGCGAGGACCTCGCCATCCTAGGCCGGTCAGGCGGTCAGGCGGGACGCATCGTGCCCGTCTGCATGAACCGTTCGTGCCAGCTGAACGCCTCGCCCAGCAGGTGAGGCGTCTGCATCCCCCACGCGCCGCGCTGGGCCCGGTCGAAGTAGTCCTGCAGCATCGGCCGGAAGTCGGGGTGCGCGCAGTGGTCGATGATCCGCTGCGCCCGACGCCGCGGGGAGCAGCCGCGCAGGTCGGCAAGACCCTGCTCGGTGATCAGCACCTGCACGTCGTGCTCGGTGTGGTCGACGTGCGTGACCATCGGGACGATGCAGGACAGGGCGCCGCCCTTGGCCGTCGACGGCGTGACGAAGGTCGACAGGAAGGCGTTGCGGGCGAAGTCGCCGGAGCCGCCGATGCCGTTCTGGATCCGCGAGCCCATGATGTGCGTCGAGTTCACGTTGCCGTAGATGTCGGCCTCGATCAGCCCGTTGCTGGCGATGACCCCGAGCCGGCGGATCACCTCGGGGTGGTTGGAGATCTCCTGCGGACGCATGATGATCCGCTTGCTGAAGAAGTCGATGTCGTCGTTGAACCGCTGAACTCCCTCGGGGGACAACGAGAACGCGGTCGCGGACGCCACCTCGATCGTGCCGTTCTCGATCAGGTCGAGCATGCCGTCCTGCAGCACCTCGGTGTAGGCCTGCAACCCCTTCCACGGGGACTCCGACAGCCCGGCGAGCACGGCGTTGGCGATGTTGCCGACGCCGCTCTGCAGCGGGAGCAGCTTCTCCGGCATGCGGCCGGCCCGGACCTCGGACTGCAGGAAGTCCATCAGGTGACCGGCGATGGCCTTGGAGTCGTCGTCGAGCGCCTTGAACGCCGTGTTGCGGTCGGGGGCGTCGGTCTCGACGATCCCGATGATCTTGTCCGGCGGACAGCGGAAGAAGGGGTCTCCGATGCGGTCCGCGGCGTCGGTGATCATGACCGGCTTGCGGTGGGGTGGCAGGGCGGTGCCGTAGTAGATGTCGTGCATGCCCTCGAGCTCCAGGCGCTGCCAGGCGTTGACCTCGAGGATCACCTTGTCGGCCTGGTCGATCCAGGTCTTGTTGTTGCCCACGGACGCCGACGGGAGCAGCGTGCCGTCCTCGTTGACCGCGGCCACCTCGACCAGCGCGACGTCGAGCCTGCCGAGGAAGCCCTCCCAGGTCATCTGCGCGACGTGCGAGAGGTGGACGTCGATGTACTCCATCGTGCCGGCGTTGATCTTGGCGCGGCTGATCGGGTCGGACTGGTAGGGGAGCCGCAGCTCCACGCCGTCGGCCTCGGCCAGCGCGCCGTCCAGCTCCGGCGCCGTCGAGGCACCCGTCCACACCCCGACCCGGAAGTCGTCGCCGCGCTGGTGGGCGGCGGTCATGCGGTCGGCAAGCGCCTTGGGGACGGCCTTGGGATAGCCCGCGCCCGTGAACCCGCTCATCCCGACGTTGTCGCCGTGGTTGATGAGAGCGGCCGCGTCCTCGGCCGTCATGATCTTGCTGCGGAGGGCGGGGTTGGCGACGCGGGAGCTCATCGAGATCACCTCGGGGGTCGGTCCTTGGGGTCGGTCCAACCCTAGGACGGGGGTGGGTCGGGTGATGCGGTGGGGTGGCCCTTGGCGCGGTGCCGGTCGACGAGGCCGTATGCCGGGAAGGGGGGTCCCGGCATACGGCCTCGTGCGTGACTCTTGTGGTGCTGTCTGGTGCTGGGGTTACTGGACG
>NZ_DCYC01000032.1:0-22510 GCF_002330965.1 Arsenicicoccus sp. UBA2120 | reverse complement strand
CATCGGTGGATCGAGGCTTAGGGCTCAAGGTGTCGCCGCGGCCCCGTCGAGGCAACTTTAAGCGTTAAGGTTGCCACAGGGCATCTTAGGGCATCTCGACGAAAGGCTAGCGACTATGGGCACGTGGGAGCAGGCGTGGTGGGACTCGTCCGAGCCCAGCCTGCCTCGGCGCGAGCGGCGTTCGGGGCCCTACCCGCGATATGTGCCGGACCTGCTGGTCGGCGCCGCGCTGGCTCTCGACCCGGAGACGGATCGGCTCGTCGCGGAGGCCGAGCGGCGTGTGCGTTCGCTCGACGGGGACCTTCGAGATCTTGCCGGGATCTCCCGCTTCCTCCTGCGCTCCGAGGCGATCGCGTCGTCGCGCATCGAGGGGATCGCGCCGTCCGCCCGAAATGTGGCGCTCGCCGAGCTGGGTCAGAGCGAGGAGGTCAAGGGGGTCGGCGAGCAGGCGCAGATGGTTGCGAACAACATGACCGTCGTCCGTGAAGCGACCACCCGCCTCGTCGGCGTCGATCACGTGGCGGTCGAGGACATCGAGGCCCTGCATCGGTCCCTTCTCCCCCGGGAGGAGCACCACCACGGGCTGCGGCAGGTGCCGAACTGGATCGGCGGCTCTGACTGGCATCCCCTCGACGCCGACTTCGTCCCTCCCGACCCCGAGCGAGTGCCCGCCCTCATGCAGGATCTCGTCGCCTATCTCGCCGGAGGACTGCACTCGCCTATCGCCCAGGCGGCGCTGGCGCACGCCCAGTTCGAGACGATTCACCCCTTCACCGACGGCAACGGCCGGGTGGGCCGCGCACTCATCCACACCGTGCTCGCCCGCCGCGGACTGACTCGCGACGCGGTGCTGCCCATCAGCCTCGTCCTGTCGACGATGCGCAGCCGGTATGTCGAGGGACTGACGACATACCGGGTCGCCGCCAGTGCGGACTCGGTGACAGGGATGGCGGTGCGCTCGGCCTGGATCGCCGTCTTCTCGACGGCGACGATCCTTGCCTGTGACCAGGCGGAGCGGATCGCGAGCGAGCTGGCGGCTCTGCGCGCTGACTGGGACACGAGGATTGCGGAGGAGCGGACGAAGAAGGGTGCCACCCGCGGCCTGCGTAGCGATTCGGCCACGGCGGCGATCCTCGCGGACCTTCCTGCGACGCCAGTCCTCACCGTAGCCACCGTGGTCCGGATCCACGGCGTCTCGCGGACCGCAGCCGGGAAGGCGCTGGACGAGCTCTACGTAGCACGGATCCTGACGAGGAAGGCTATCGGGCCGGGGCGGCAGGCCTACGTGGCCGACGACCTCCTCGACATGATCACCTGGGCCGAACGTCGGCTCGCGAGCACCCGCTTCGACACGAGACAGAGCGCGCCTCACCGCGGCGCTCCCACAGCCCCTCCGGCAAGGCCCGCTCATGACTGACTCCGACAGGCTCATCGACAAGCTCTGGCCCTGCTGCGATGTCCTGCGCGGGATCGCCTGCGAGAAGCTCTGAGAGCTCAGCGGCTGCGGCCGTCAGTGCTGGGAGGGGGCGAAGGCGCGGCGCGGGTCGACGACCTGCAGCGTGGGGTACTTGGGGGCGCGGCCGTCGCCGGACGACCGGCCGGTGAGGCGGCGCTGGACCCAGGGGCCGACGTAGGTGCGGGCCCACTCGACGTTGCCGCGCAGCGCCTCGGAGCGGGCGGGTGCGGCCATGGGCGGCAGCGGCGTGCGCCAGTCGGCGAGCTCGGGCGGGAAGCCCAGCGACTGGAAGGCCTCGGCGGCGACGCGCTCGTGGCCGTCCGGCGTCATGTGGATGCGGTCCTCGGACCACATGCGCCAGTCTTTGAGCGGCGTGAGGGCCCACTGGTTGAGCAGGTAGCACTCGTGCCGCTGCGCGATGGCCACGATGTGCGCGATGTAGGTCGCCACGCGGCCGCGAGTCAGGCCGACGAGGGGGGCGTCCTTGGGGTCGGTCGGGGTCGCCATGAGGACGTCGGCGCCGGTCGCGCGGATGCGGGCGACCGCCTCCTCCAGGCGGGACGCCAGCGCGTCGATGTCGGCGCGTGGTCGCAGGATGTCGTTGCCGCCGCCCACGATCGACACGAGGTCGGGCTCCAGCGCGAGCGCGTCGTCGACCTGCCGGGTCACGATGTCGTCGAGCAGGCGGCCCCGGATGGCGAGGTTGGCGTAGCGCAGCTCCCGGTCGTCCTTGGCGGCCACGACGGCCAGCATCGCCGCGAGGCGGTCCGCCCATCCGGCATACACGTCACCGTCGGGAGAGGCCGGGTCCGGGTCGCTCATCCCCTCGGTGAAGGAGTCGCCGATGGCGACGTAGCGGCCCCAGGACCTCGGATCACGGGCGATGCTCACGGGAGCCTCCAGTCGATGGGTTCGGCGCCCTGCTCCTGCAGGGCGGCGTTGGCGCGGCTGAACGGTCGCGAGCCGAAGAACCCGGCGTGCGCCGACAGGGGTGAGGGGTGGGCGGACTCGATGCATGGTATGCCGGGAAGGTGGGGCGCCAGGTTGCGGGCGTCGCGACCCCACAGGATCGCCACGAGAGGGCCGCCGCGCTCGACCAGCGCCGTGATCGCGCAGGCCGTGACGGCCTCCCAGCCCTTGCCCCGGTGGCTGGCAGGCTTGCCGGGCTGGACCGTGAGGACGCGGTTGAGCAGCAGCACGCCGTGGTCCGCCCACGGCGACAGGTCGCCCGAGCCTGGCTGGGGGACACCGAGGTCCGTCGTCAGCTCCTGATAGATGTTGACCAGCGAGCGGGGGATCGGGCGCACGTCCGGGGCGACCGAGAAGGACAGGCCCACCGCGTGACCCGGGGTGGGATAGGGGTCCTGGCCGACGATCAGCACCCGCACGTCGGGCAGCGGCTGCTCGAAGGCGCGCAGCACGTGGGCCCCGGCCGGGAGGTAGGGGCGACCCGCCGCGACCTCGGCCCGCAGGAAGTCCCCCATGGCCCGCACCTGGTCGGCCACCGGCTCGAGGGCCGTCGCCCACGTGGGGTGGACGATCTCGGACAGCGGCTGGGGCGGGGTCACGGCGACCACCCTAGACGGATCCCGGCGCCATCAGGTGTCGCTCAGGGTCCGGCCAGGGGTTTCCCCTGGCCCTGACGCAGCGTCAGGCCAGTAGCGTCGAGGGAGCAGCGGTCGGCCTCCCGGCTGGACCGCCACCGGACTCGCGGCAGCGGGGACCTATCGGAGGGGATGTCAGGGATGGGACTGTTCAAGAGGCAGCAGCCACGTCACGCACGACAGCAGACGGAGCCGGTGGTCGAGGCCGGCGACCCGCGCGAGACGGCGGCCACGCACGAGACGGTGGCCACGCACGAGACGGTGGCCACCCGGGAGGTCCGCGCGCCGGCATACGAGCAGCGGGCGGTCCAGGGCGAGGTCGCCGCCTCGACGCGGGGCCTGGCCAAGGTCTATGGGCAGGGCGACGCCCGGGTGGTCGCGCTCGGGGGCGTCGACATCGCGTTCGAGAAGGGGCGGTTCACCGCCGTCATGGGACCGTCGGGGTCCGGCAAGTCGACCCTGATGCACTGCGCGGCCGGGCTGGACGCGCCGACCGCCGGGCAGGTCTTCGTCGGGGACACCGAGATCGGCGGCCTCAAGGACAAGGACCTGACCGAGCTGCGGCGCGACCGCATCGGCTTCGTCTTCCAGGCCTTCAACCTCATCCCGACCCTGACGGCGGAGGAGAACATCCTGCTCCCGCTGTCGATCGCCGGGCGCAAGCCGGACCCGGAGTGGTACGACACCGTCATCGACACCGTCGGGCTTCGAGACCGGCTGCGGCACAAGCCGTCCGAGCTGTCCGGCGGCCAGCAGCAGCGCGTCGCCTGCGCCCGCGCGCTGGCCAGCAAGCCCCAGATCATCTTCGCCGACGAGCCCACCGGCAACCTCGACTCCCGCTCCGGGGCCGAGATCCTCGGCTTCCTGCGGCGCAGCGTCGACGAGTTCGGTCAGACGATCGTCATGGTCACCCACGACCCCGTGGCCGCGGCCTACTGCGACCGCGTCGTCTTCCTCGCCGACGGCGAGCTCGTCGACGAGCTGCAGAGCCCGACCCGCGAGGACGTGCTCGACACCATGGCCCACCTGGACGAGCTGGTCCAGGGGCGCCGCCAGCCCCAGCGGGCAGGCTGACCCGCCATGCTCCGCACATCGTGGAAGTCCCTGATGGGCCGCAAGCTGCGGCTCCTCATGAGCGCCTTCGCCATCGTCCTCGGGGTGTCCTTCGTCAGCGGCTCCCTGATCTTCACCGACATGCTCGGCAGCACCTTCAACGGCATCATGAACGGCACCGTCGCCGACGTGAACGTCCAGCCCAAGGGCTCGTCGGCCGGGGGCGCGACGTCCGGGTCCCGCAGCGTCCTCACCCGCGCCCAGATCGACCGGATCGGCCAGGTGGAGGGCGTCCGGTCGTCCGTGGGCGCCATCACCGTCACCGACGCCTACCTCGTCGGCAAGAACGGCAAGGTCCTCGCCACCGTGGGGCCGCCGTCCATCGGCGGCAACGTCATCACCGAGCCGGCCTTCGGCGGCCAGCAGGGCATGGTCGTCAAGAGCGGACGGACGCCCCAGCGGGAGGGTGAGGTCGCGATCGACCCCGCCTCCCTCGAGAAGTCCGGCTACCGGTTGGGCGACACCATCGCCATCGCCAGCTCGGGGGCCGAGCCCACCATGCGGGCGACCATCGTCGGGACGGTCCTGTGGGGCTCCAAGGGGTCCACGGCGGGCGCGACCTACGCGATGTTCGACGACCGGACCGCGCAGCAGCAGTGGATGGGCGGCAAGGACGCCTACCAGGCGGCCTGGGTCACGGCCGAGCCCGGGCAGGACGTCGACGCCCTGGCCGAGCGGGTCCGCGCCCTGACGCCGGCCGGCTACGAGACCCTGACGGGCGCCGAGCTGGCCAAGAAGAGCGAGGACCAGGTCGGGCAGGCGCTGTCGTTCATCTCGACCTTCCTGCTCGTCTTCGCCGGCATCGCCCTCGTCGTCGGGTCCTTCCTCATCGTCAACACCTTCTCGATCCTCGTCGCGCAGCGCTCCCGCGAGCTGGCGCTCCTGCGGGCCATGGGGGCGAGCCGGCCGCAGGTGCGCCGGGCCGTGCTCTTCGAGGCGTTCGTCGTCGGGCTCGTCGGCGCCACCCTCGGGCTGCTGCTCGGCCTGGGGATCGCCCAGGGCATCTCGGCGATGTTCTCGACGTTCGGCCTCGACATGGGGTCCACCCCACCTCGGCTCACGCTGCAGGCGGTGGCGGCGTCATACGTCGTGGGTCTGCTCGTGACGATGCTCGCGGCCTATGTCCCGGCCCGCAAGGCGTCCTCGGTGCCCCCGGTCGCCGCCATGACCGGTGACGCGCTGACCGGCCGGTCCGACCTCGGACGACGGCTGGCCATCGGCCTGACCCTGACCGGCCTGGGCGTCGCCGGGCTGCTCGCCGGGCTCTTCTGGGAGGACGCCCCCGGGCGCACGTGGTGGATCGGGGCCGGCGCGCTCCTGACGCTGCTCGGCGTGGCCTTCACCTCGCCGGTGCTGGGCAAGCCGGTCCTGTGGGGCCTCGGCCGGGTCTACCGCGGGATGTTCGGCCAGGTCGGAGCGCTCGCCGAGACCAACGCCACCCGCAACCCACGCCGCACGGCCGCCACCGCCTCGGCCCTGATGATCGGCCTGACCCTCGTGACCACGATGGCGGTGCTCGGCCAGTCGGCCAAGACCTCGCTGACGGGCATCATCGAGGGCGGGCTCCGCGGGGACTACATGTACTCCAACCCGGCCTTCCAGCCCTTCTCGCCCGCCATCGCCGACCAGGCGGCCAAGGTCGACGGGGTGGCCAGTGTGCACCGCATGCGGATGGCGTTCGGGACGCTCGGGGGCGAGCAGACGATCCTGGGAGCGATGGCGCCGAGCGACTTCGACAAGATCTTCAAGCAGGAGGCCGGCCGGGGCTCGCTCGCGGACTTCCGCAAGGGCACGGTCATGGTGCCCGAGAAGATGGCGACCGACAAGGGCTGGGCGCTCGGGCAGAAGGTCGACGTCGCGCTCCCCAGCGGGCCGCTGCCCCTGACCCTCGCGATGACCTACCAGCAGGACGAGGGGATGGACGGCGGGCTCTACACCACCCTAGACACCCTCGCGGACGCCGGGGTGCCGGCGACCGACATGCGCGTGGTGGTGGACGTGGCGGGCGGCGCCGACAAGGCCAAGGTCCGTCAGCAGCTGGAGACCATCGTCAAGGACCTGCCCATGGTGACCGTCAAGGACAACCAGGAGTTCGCCAAGACCCAGACGGGGCAGATCGACCTGCTGCTCAACATGATCTACGCCCTGCTCGGGCTGGCGATCGTCATCGCCGTGCTCGGCATCGTCAACACGCTCGCCCTGTCCGTCATCGAGCGGACGCGCGAGATCGGGCTGCTGCGGGCGATCGGCCTGCGGCGGGGACAGCTGGGGCGGATGATCCGGCTCGAGTCGGTGGCGATCGCGCTGCTCGGCTCGGTGCTCGGTCTCGGCATGGGGCTGCTCTTCGGCTTCGCGCTGGTCCGGGCGCTCGAGGGCGACGGGCTGGCCCTGCACGTGCCGTGGGTGCAGCTGCTGGCGTTCCTCGTCGTCGCGGGGATCGTGGGGGTGCTGGCCGCGCTGTGGCCGGCCCACCGCGCCGCGCGGATGGACGTGCTGCGGGCGATCCAGACCGAGTGAGCGGCGGCCATGTGGGTGATCAGGGGCGCGGCACGAATGACATGCGTGTGATTCGGCCGCTACCCTGAGGCTCATGAGCGCCGCACTGCACCCCACGTCGGCCACGCGTCCCGTCGCCTCCCTCAGCGACCGGGAGCGCGAGATCCTCGCGTTCGAGCGCCAGTGGTGGAAGTACGAAGGCGCCAAGGAGCAGTCCGTCAAGGAGCTGTTCGACATGAGCGCGACGCGCTACTACCAGGTGCTCAACGCCCTGATCGACACGCAGGCGGCCCTGGAGCACGACCCCATGCTCGTCAAGCGGCTGCGGCGCATGCGCGCCCAGCGGCAGCGCGCCAGGTCAGCACGCCGGCTCGGCGTCCAGCTCTGACCCCCACAGACCCGTAGGCCCCCGTCCTCGCACAGGACGGGGGCCATCGGCATCCCGGGGGCCGGGAGTAGATTCGCGGGCATGCGCACCGGACCCACCAACACCCTCGTCGACGTCGCCGGGTTCCGGGTCGGTCACGCGACCCGGGACGATACGGGCTGGCTGACCGGGACCACCGTCGTGCTCCCGCCGGACGGCGGCTGCGTCGCCGGCGTGGACGTGCGCGGCGCGGCCCCCGGGACCCGCGAGACCGACCTGCTCGACCCGCGCAACCTGGTCGACCGGGTCGACGCCGTGGTCCTGTCCGGCGGTTCGGCCCTCGGGCTCGCCGCGGTCGACGGCGTCGTCCAGGGGCTGCTGGAGGACGGCATCGGGTGGCCCATGGGCTCGCCCGGGCAGGTCGTGCCCATCGTCCCCGCAGCGGTCGTCTTCGACCTCGGGCGGGGCGGCGAGTGGCGGCACCACCCCGGCTTCCGGGACGGTCAGGCCGCGTATGCCGATGCGCGCGACTCGGGTGCGCGGCCGGTGCCGATGGGCGCCGTCGGTGGCGGGACGGGCGCCAAGGTCGGGGGCTTCAAGGGCGGCGTGGGCTCGGCGTCGTGCGTGCTCGACGACGGCGTGACGGTGGCCGCCCTGTGCGTGGTCAACGCCATCGGGTCCGCCGTCGACGAGACCACGGGCGAGCTGTGGGGAGCGCGGCACGAGCTTGACGAGGAGCTCGCTGGGCTCAGGTCACCGTCCGCGCAGGACGTCGCGGCGTCACGCGTGGCAGCAGGGAGCCTGCCGGAGCGGTTCGCGGGCATGCCGGGCATGGCGACGACGATCGGCGTGATCGCGACGGACGCGCGGCTCACCAAGGCGCAGTGCCAGAAGATGGCGGGCGTCGGGCACGACGGCCTCGCGCGGGCGCTCAAGCCGGTCCACACCTACTTCGACGGCGACACCCTCTTCGCCCTCGGCTCGGGGCGCCACGAGCGAGAGCTGTCCCTGCCCGAGCTGGCCCTGCTCTTCGAGGCCGGGGCGGACTGCGTGACGCGTGCGGTGGTGCACGCCGTGCTGGCGGCCGAGTCCGTGGACCGCACGGCGGACGGCGGCGCGGCCTGGCGCTCCTACCGGGCCGCGTTCCCCTCGGCATACGGCTGACTGACTGGATGACTGACCGACTGACGTGGCCGGACCGGCCGAGCCTCGCGGAGTCTGGGAGAGTGGTCGTATGACGGAGCAGTGGGACACACCGGAGAAGCTCGCCGCCATGCGCGACGCCACCGAGGCGACCGTGCCGGGGTGGCGACGGCCCGCCCTGTGGGGCGTCGGGATCAGCGCAGCGTCGTCGGAGCCGGAGTGGGAGTTCCCGTGCGTCAACCAGGGCGGGGCCTACCTGCCCGCGGTGGTGCTCGGGCGCCTCGTCCGCCACTCGCAGACCACCGAGACGCTGCCGGTGACCGTGGACGTGCTGCGACGCGCGATCGACGACCTCTCACCGGCCGAGGCCTGCACCTCGGTCGACCACCCCAACCTCGTGGCGTGGCGGTGGCTGCTGGGCGAGATCGAGTCCAACCCCGCGCGGGACCTGGTCGTGGTCTACGTCGACGACCTGGACGACCCCGTGAGCAGCGAGGCCGACGGCGAGCTGAGGGCCGCGGCCTCCTGACAACCGGCCTGACAGGACCCGAGCGGCCCGCCGACGCAGGTCACGCTGGGTCGATCGGCGTCACGGACGCGATTTCTTCAGACGCGGAGGGTAACGCTCGTCATACTTGATGCAGAGGACGCGCCGGCGCCCGCTCGTCGAAGGCTCCGCGAGGCGATGGCCGAGAGCCGTCAGCAGGAGGAATACTTCCGCAGCCTCGTCCAGGACTCGCAGGACGTGATCATGATCTGCGACGGGCGTGGGGTGCTGGAGTACGTCTCACCCGTCGCCGAGCGGGTGATCGGGACCGAGGAGGCCCTCCGCAGCGTCGACGACCCGCGGTCCTCGACGCTGGCCGAGGTGCTGTTCGTCGATCCCACCGTCGTCACGGAAGCGCTGCGCCTGGCGAAGGACGAGGGGTCCGCGTTGTTCGACGTCCAGACCGACGGTCGGGTCCTCGAGACCTCGGTCGCCCCGCGTCCCGACGGGTTCGTGGTCGCCGTGCGCGACGTCACCGCGCGGGTAAGCTGTGCGAGCGGCTGCACGCGCTCGCCTACAACGACACCCTGATCGGGCTCGCCAACCGTCCCCAGCTACTGGAGCGCCTCGGTGAGCTGCTGGACGACCCGGTGGAGCGCTCCGAGGTCGCCCTGATCTTCGTCGACCTCGACCGGTTCAAGCAGGTCAACGACTCCAGCGGGCACCACGCCGGCGACGCCCTCCTGCGCGAGGTCGCCGCGCGGATCACCGGCGTGACCGGGCCCGGGCGCCTGCTCGCCCGCCTCGGCGGGGACGAGTTCGCCGTGGTGGCGTCGGCCGGCTCGAGGAGGCGACGGAGCTGGCCGGTCACGTGCACGACGCCCTCGCTCGGCCGTACGGCCTCCTGGACCGGGTGCACCAGGTCGGCGCGTCGATCGGCGTCGCGGTGGCGGAGCCGGGGGAGCCCCGCCTCGCCCCGGAGGAGCTCCTGTAGCGGGCGGACCTCGCGATGTATGCCGCCAAGCAGTCCAACGAGGCCTGGCGCGCGTACGACCCCGGCATGCGCGCGGCGGCGGAGCGCCGGGCCGACGCCGACCACGAGATCACGCGGGCCTGGGGCGCGGAGTCGGTCCGCCTCTACCTGCAGCCCATCGTGCGCACCCACGACCTGGCCGTGCACTCGGTGGAGGCCCTGCTGCGCTGGGTGGGTGCCGACGGCCGGGTGGTGGGGCCTGCCACGGTCCTCGACTACGCGACGCGCACCGGCCACATGACGCGACTGACGGAGTGGGTCCTGTCCGGCACCGTGACCTCGCTGCGGCGGCTCGGGCCGGGCGGGATCCCCGTCTCGGTCAACCTCCCGACCGCGCTGCTGGACGTCGATGACGTGGCGCCTCGGCTCGAGGAGATGCTGCGGCGAGGCGGGCTGCGGCCGACCGACGTGCACCTGGAGCTCGCCGAGGACGCCATGGTGGATCGCGGACCCCGGTCCACGCAGACCGTGCAGGGCCTGCGGGCCCCCGCCGACGCCGCGCGGCTCCCCAGCCTGCGGGAGCTGGCGTCCTGGGGGTCGTTCATGGGCGCCGGAGGCGTCCGGCATACGACACCGTCGTCATTTGCACTCGGGGGTGCCGAGTGCTAATCATGGTGTTAGCACTCTCCTAGCGAGAGTGATAAGAGCCCGGTCGTATGACGAGGTCCGGGGCCCCCAGGTGATGTGAACCCGGTGGCCACGAGCCGTCCGTCGCGGGCGTCCTGCGACCGACACATCCGTTTCGTGTGGGAGGAAACCCCCGAATGGCCAAGCTGATTGCCTTCGACGAGGAGGCCCGCCGCGGTCTCGAGCGCGGCATGAACATCCTTGCCGACGCCGTCCGCGTCACCCTCGGCCCCAAGGGCCGCAACGTCGTCCTGGAGAAGAAGTGGGGAGCCCCCACCATCACCAACGACGGCGTGTCCATCGCCAAGGAGATCGAGCTCGAGGACCCGTACGAGAAGATCGGGGCCGAGCTCGTCAAGGAAGTTGCCAAGAAGACCGACGACGTCGCCGGTGACGGCACCACCACCGCGACGGTCCTCGCGCAGGCCATGGTCAAGGAGGGCCTGCGCAACGTCGCGGCCGGCTCCAACCCCATGGCGCTGAAGCGCGGCATCGAGACCGCCGTGAAGGCCGTCTCCGCCGAGCTGCTCGACATGGCCAAGGACATCGAGACCAAGGAGCAGATCGCCTCCACCGCCTCGATCTCCGCCGCTGACCCCCAGATCGGCGAGCTCATCGCCGAGGCCATGGACAAGGTCGGCAAGGAAGGCGTCATCACCGTCGAGGAGTCCAACACCTTCGGCCTCGAGCTCGAGCTCACCGAGGGCATGCGCTTCGACAAGGGCTACATCGCGCCCTACTTCGTCACCGACACCGAGCGCATGGAGGTCGTCCTCGAGGACCCCTACGTGCTCATCGTCAACTCCAAGATCTCGGCGATCAAGGACGTCCTGCCGCTGCTCGAGAAGGTCATGCAGTCCGGCAAGCCGCTCGCGATCATCGCCGAGGACGTCGAGGGCGAGGCCCTGTCCACGCTGATCGTCAACAAGATCCGCGGCACCTTCAAGTCCGTCGCCGTCAAGGCCCCGGGCTTCGGTGACCGTCGCAAGGCCATGCTCGGCGACATCGCCATCCTCACCGGTGGCCAGGTCATCTCCGAGGAGGTCGGCCTCAAGCTCGACACCACCGAGCTCGACATGCTCGGCCGGGCGCGCAAGGTCGTCGTCACCAAGGACGAGACCACGATCGTCGAGGGTGCCGGCGACGCCGACCAGATCGCCGGTCGCGTCGCGCAGATCCGTTCCGAGATCGACCGCAGCGACTCCGACTACGACCGCGAGAAGCTCCAGGAGCGCCTCGCCAAGCTCGCCGGTGGCGTCGCCGTCATCAAGGCGGGCGCGGCCACCGAGGTCGAGCTCAAGGAGCGCAAGCACCGCATCGAGGACGCGGTGCGCAACGCCAAGGCTGCCGTCGAGGAGGGGATCGTCGCCGGTGGTGGCGTGGCCCTGCTGCAGGCCACCGACGCTGCCTTCGCCAAGCTCTCGCTGGAGGGCGAGGAGGCCGTGGGCGCCAACATCGTCCGCGTCGCTGCCGAGGCTCCGCTCAAGCAGATCGCGATCAACGCCGGTCTCGAGGGTGGCGTCGTGGCGGAGAAGGTCCGCCACCTCACCCCGGGCGAGGGCCTGAACGCCGCCACGGGCGAGTACGTCGACATGATCAAGGCCGGCATCATCGACCCGGCCAAGGTCACCCGCTCCGCCCTGGAGAACGCCGCGTCCATCGCCGCGCTGTTCCTCACCACGGAGGCCGTCATCGCCGACAAGCCGGAGAAGGCTGCGGCGGCGGCGCCTGGTGGCGACGACATGGGTGGTATGGGCTTCTGACGAAGCGCGTAGGTGAGGCCTAGTCCCGAGGAACGAGGGACACGGCCGAGCCGGAGTGCGAGGAAGAAGCCCGATCAAGCTCAGGCTTCTGACGCCAGACGGAGCCCGATCAAGCACAGGCTTCTGACGCACGAGATTCACGAAGGGCGGCTCACCGATCACGGTGGGCCGCCCTTCGCGTGCGCAGCTGCTGCACATACCGGGTCGAGCGTGAACCGGGGTGTTGTGCCGCAACGGAATTCGTCCGGGACGAGCTCCGATGTGCAGCAGTTGTGCGCGCTGCCGACCGTCGGTGGGCGCTCGCCGTGCCTGCGAGCGCACCTCGGCGCACCAGCCGGGTCGTATGCCGGCCCGCCGGGCACGTGAGCGACGTCATGTCGTCCGAAACGTGGGTGACGTGCGCTCCAGGGCCCGGTCGGGGGAGAGTCGTGGTCGGACCACGTCGACGACACCGCAGGAGCCCCAGCATGATGCCGCGCAAGGACACCTTCCTCGCCTGCGTGGTCATCCTCATCTGGGGCGTGAACTTCGTGGCGGCGAAGTACGGCATGGAGGTGATCCCGCCGCTGCTGTTCGCGGCGCTGCGGTTCACGCTGGTCGCGTTCCCCGCGGTGCTGTTCGTCCGGCCGCCGGGCAACGGGTGGCGGACGGTGCTGGCGTGCGGAGCGACGATGTCGGCGGGGCAGTTCGCGCTGCTCTACACCGCGATGAACCTCGGGATGCCGGCGGGGCTGGCGTCGCTGGTGCTGCAGATCCAGACGGTGTTCACGGTGACGATCGCGGCCCTGGTGCTGCGGGAGCTGCCGACGCGCTGGCAGGTGGCGGGCATCGCCATCGGGGTGCTCGGCATGGTCGTGGTGGGGTGGGAGTTCATGGTGGCGGCGCCGGTGCTGCCGTTCGTGATGACGATCGCGGCCGCCGCGTCGTGGGGGATGGGCAACGTGCTCACCCGTCGCCGTCCGCCGCGGGACGGCTTCTCGCTGGTGGTCTGGTCGGCCCTGGTGGCGCCGCTGCCGCTGCTCGGTCTGTCGCTGTGGCTGGAGGGCTGGGAGCGGGACCTGCATGCGCTGACGCACCTGACGCTGACGTCGGTGCTGGGGCTGGCGTTCGTCACCTACGGCGCCTCGATGGCGGGCTACGGCCTGTGGAACCTGCTGCTGTCGCGCCATGCGGCGTCGACGGTGTCGCCGTGGTCGATGTTCGTGCCGGTCATCGGCACGGTCGCCGCCTACTTCTACAACGGTGAGACCCCGACGGTCCTCGGCCTGGTCGGGGCGGTGGTCATCATCGTCGGCGTGCTCATGGCCCTCGGTGTGATCGGCCCGCGTCGACGGCCACGGTCGGACCTGCCGGACCGGGAGCACCCGGCTTCAGAGCCCGCGGGTCTCTGAGGCTCGGGCCGCCTCGGGCGACCGGCTCCTGGCGACGCGCCCGGTCCAGGGCCCGGTTCCCGGTTCCGCCAGACCGTCGAGGGACACCGAACCGGAAGAAGGCCGCGGCGGGGCTGGGGGACCCCCGCCGCGACCCTCCCGACCCGGGCGGGCCGAGCCCGTGGGCCCGCCCGGGAGCTCGTGGGGTCAGCGGAACATCGCGGTGTTGGCCTGCTCGGTGTCGGCATACTGCACCCCGGCCTGCTGGAGCAGCCGGTTGATCGACTCCAGCGACTCGCGCACCTGCGACTGGGTGCCGCGCCACTGCGCGATGACCCCCTGGAAGCCGGCGGAGGCGCTGCCCTGCCAGGCGTCCTGCAGGGCGGTCAGGCGGCCCATCATGGCCCCGACCTGCGTCTCGATCTCCGCGGAGATCTGGCCGATGTCGGCCGAGGCCGCCGAGATGCGCTCGGTGTCGACGGTGAAGGTTGCGCTCATGTCCGAATCCTCTGCTCGCGTTCGACCCTGGTGGCCCGTCCGTCCGGTGTGCCCGGACCGGCTGAGAGCAACTCTGCCCCGCCCGGCCCGTGACCTCGTCCGCTCATCCACAGGCGGGGTCGGTTAGCCTGCCAGCATGGGGACGGTGACCGCGTGACGCTCTATGTCGACGCTCCGCAGTGGCCGGCGCACGGCCGCCACTTCGCCCACCTCATCTCGGACTGCTCCTACGACGAGCTGCACGCCTTCGCGGCGGAGGTGGGACTGCACCCGCGGTCCTACGACGGTGACCACTACGACGTCCCGCAGGAGCGCCACGCAGACGTGGTCGCGGCCGGGGCGCGCCTCGTCGACGGTCGGGAGGTGGTCCGGCTGCTCCACGCCACGGGACTGCGCTTCCGCAAGCGCAAGGGCGAGCGCCCGATGGGCCGCTACCCGGACGTGGTGCCGACCGTCGCCGGACCGCACCACCTCGACGTGATCGTCTCCGACCAGGAGCCGCCCGAGCCGACGACCTCGGCGGCGGCGACCTTCGTCTTCGACCGGTCCGATCGCCTCCTGATGGTCCACAGCCGCGCCCGTGGCGGGTGGGAGGCGCCGGCCGGGGCCCGCGAGCCCGGCGAGACCCCGCGCGCCGGAGCGGTCCGCGAGGTGCGCGAGGAGACCGGCTTCGACCTCGACGAGGCGCTGCTGCGGCCGATCGGCTACGAGCGGATCACTCAGAGCCGGCCGTCACCGCGCTGGCCGCACCTGCCGCACTGCCACGTGGCGATCTATGCCGCGGACCTGGACGTGGACGGGCCCTCCCTCACGCCATACCGCACCGAGGTCCACGACGCGGTCTGGGTGCCGCTCGACCAGGTCCCCGAGCACTGCTCGGCGCAGTTCTGGTGGCCGGTGCTGGACTGGTTCCTGCAGCAGCGCTGAGGGGCGTCGCAGGAATCAGCCGGCCGGGACCGAGCCGGGCAGCACCCGACGAGCAGCGGCGGCTCAGACGAGCGCCCAGGCGGCCGCGACCGTCGCGAAGCCCACGAGGCTGCCGATGGTCGACAGGACGGTCCAGGTCTTGAGCCCGTCCGCCACGCTGAGTCCCAGGTAGCGCGTCACGATCCAGAAGCCGGAGTCGTTGACGTGGGAGGCGGCATACCCGCCGAAGGCGATGGCCAGCAGGATCAGCACGACCTGCACCGAGCTGAATCCCCCTGAGGCGATGGAGGGCTGGACCAAGCCGGCCGTCGTCAGGATCGCCACGGTCGCGGAGCCCTGCGCCACGCGCAGCCCCACCGCGATGAGGTAGGCCATGAGCAGGACGGGCATGCCCAGCCCCGCCAGGGACCCGGACAGGGCCTTGCCGACGCCCGTCTCGATCAGGACGTTGGCGAAGACGCCGCCCGCCCCGGTCACGAAGATGATGACGGCGACCATCGGCAGGGCGGAGTCCATCAGCTCGCCGCCCTTCTCCATGCTCCAGCCCTGGTTGAGGCTGATCACGTAGTACGCCAGCAGCGCCCCCACGAGCAGGGCGAACGGCGGGGCGCCCACGAGCGAGAGGATGTTGCGCAGCGTGCCCTTGGGCAGCAGCATCGCGCCCGTCGTCCCGGCCATGATCATGCCGATGGGGATGAGGATGAGGGCCATGACGGTGCCCGCGCTCGGGACCTTGCGGCGCGGTGCGTCGGCGCCCCCGGCATACGAGCCGGTCGCGAGGTCGGTGGAGTGCTCGGCCGTCTTGAGGGCCTCCGTGGCGGGGGAGTCCTGCAGGGTGATCCGGTCGTAGCGCATCCGCTGGGACACGAGGTAGCAGACGACGGCCATCGGGATGCAGGCGAGCAGGCCGAGGATGGTCAGCAGGCCGGCGTCGGCGCCGAGCGTCGCGGCGGCCGCGACGGGACCAGGGTGCGGCGGCACCGCCACGTGGACCGCCAGCAGCACGGCCGCGACCGGCAGGCCGATCTTGAGCGGCGAGATGCGGGCGACGGCCGCGAAGCCGAACACGATCGGCGCCAGGATGATCACGCCCACGTCGAAGAACACGGGGATGCCGAGCACGAAGGCGGCGCAGGTCACAGCGAGCACGACGCGCTTCTCGCCGAGGCGGGCGGTGAAGCGGCGGGCGAGGTTCTCGGCGCCGCCGGACAGCTCGATCATCCGGCCGAGCATCGCGCCGAGGCCGACGATGATCGCGACGGAGCCGAGGGTCTTGCCCATGCCGTTGGTGAGGACGGTGATGACCTTCTCGGGGGCGATGCCGCCGGCGAGCGCGGTCACGAGACTGACCAGGATCATGGCGACGAACGCCGGCATCTTGGCCTTGATGACGAGCAGGAGCATGACCGTTATCGCGCCGGCGGCCAGGCAGAGCAGGTATGCCGTGGACATGGCTCAGGCCCCCTGGACGTCGGGGGTCGTGACGCGGGTGGGGGCGAGGACCCGGATGACGCTCGAGTCGTCGGAGGCCGCCAGGCCGTGGGACTGGCCGAGCAGGTAGAGCTGCTGCGCCGCCGCCGCGACGGGCGTGGCGAGACCCGCGCCCTTGGCGGCGGTCGCGACGATGCCCATGTCCTTGACGAAGATGTCGAGACGGCTGCGCACCTCGGCCCCGTCCTCGTCGTAGGCCTGCAGCATGCGCGGCCCGCGGTCGCCGAGCATGAACGACGCCGCGGCGCCGGCACCCAGCGTCTCCAGGGCGGCGGCGGGGTCGAGCCCGAGCGCGTCGGCCAGGGCGAGCGCCTCGGCGCCGGCGGCGATGTGGACGCCGCACAGGAGCTGGTTGACGGTCTTCATGGCCTGGCCGGCACCGGCGCGGTCACCCACGCGGCGCAGGGTCGAGGCCATCGCCTCGAGGACGGGACGGGCGACGTCGTATGCCGTGTCCTCGGCGCCCACCGTCACGAGCAGGTCGCCGTTGCCGGCGCGGGTGGGGCCACCGGACACAGGCGCGTCGACGAGGCCGAGGCCCTGGTCGGCGAGGCGGGTCGCGACGTCCTCGACCGCGGCGATGCCGACCGTCGAGGTGAGCAGCACCACGCTGCCGGGCTCGAGGACCTCGGTGACGCCGTCGTCACCCCACAGCGCGGCCTCGAGCTGCTCGGCGTTGCGGACGGCGACGAGCACGACGTCGGCGTCGGTGGCGGCCTCGCGGGCGCTGGCGTGGCCCGTGGCGCTGGTGGTGCCGAGGCCGGCGGCGCGGGAGGGGTCGAGGTCGTAGGCCCGGACGGGGAAGGTCTGGGCGAGGTGCGTGGCCATGGGCAGGCCCATGGCGCCGAGTCCGAGGACGGCGACGGTGGGGGTCACGGGATCTCCTTCGATCGTGAGGGTGCAGCGGTTGGGGCGATGGGGCGATGGGGCGCGGAGGGGTGCGGCGGGGCGCCATACGGCAGGTGCGTGGTGCGCGTGGGACCAACGTCAGCGGGAGAGGGTGTCCACCACGTCGGCGAGGGAGGCGTCGGTGCCGACGTTGCCGGCGAAGACGATGTAGGGGATGCCGCGGGCGGGTCCGTCCACCGGCTCCCACAGCGACACGATCCCGGGGAGCATCGGGCCGCGGACGTAGGCGCGGGCGATGCCGAGACCGCGGCTGGCGACGTCCGAGGAGGTGATGCCGCCCTTGGCCACGACGAAGCGCGGCGCCCGGCGGGCGAGGACCTGCTGGACCACCTCGACGACCGCGGTGGACACGGTGCGGGCGATGTCGAGGGAGCTGTCGGCGTCGTCGCCGCGCACGAGGGTGCGGCTGGTGCGGACCACGACGGTGCCGGTGGCGAGGGCCTCCACGACGGTGTCGATCACGGCGAGCAGGTGGGCGTCCCGGTCCTCGGAGCGGACGGTGGGGACGTCGATCTCGAGCTCGACCGGCTGGGTGCGCTCGCGCAGGGCGTCCAGCTGGCGGGTGGTCAGGGCGACGTGGGAGCCGACGACGACGAGGCCGCCGGTGGCGTCCTCGGCCAGCCCGCCGTCGCGGATGCGGGCCACCTCCGCGGAGGTGAGGGGGGTGCGGGGCTCCTGGCCGATGAACGCGCGGGGAAAGGGCGGGCCGACGCGGTAGAGGAAGGTGGAGCCGGCGGCCTCGGCCTCGAGCAGGGCGGCGCTGAGCAGGCGCAGGTCGTTCTCGTCGACGATGTCCGCGACGACCGGTTGGCCGTGGGTGAGCGAGCGCAGGAGCGCGACGGTGCCGGCACGGTCCTGGCGCAGCAGGTCCAGCCCGAGGGAGACGACCCGGGACTGCTCGCGGGTGGTCCCGGACTTCTCGGCCACCCAGTCGCGCAGGTCGGAGCTGGCGTAGCCGAAGGTCGCGTCGCGCGCGAACTCGGTCTCGCCGACGGGGGTGTAGCCGTCGACCGGGTTGCCGGCGTGGTGCACCGCGTCGACGGTGACGCGCCCCGCGTCGCCGAAGGCCGGGACGAGGACGACGCCGTCGACGTGGGGGCCGTCGAGCTCGGCCAGGGTCTCGGCGATGGTGTCGGTCTCGAGCGGGAAGTGACCGCGCAGGGTGGAGTCGGAGCGGGACACGAACCCCACGGTGACGCCGGTCTCGCGGGCGGCGGCCAGGGCGGAGGTGACGACCTCGCGGTTGACGCGGGCGGCGTCGGCGGGGGCGAGGCTGCGGGAGTTGGTCATGACGTAGACCGCGGGCTCGCGCTGCTGCAGGGCCCAGGCCAGGGAGTCGACGTCCCACGCCGTGAGCACGGGCAGGTCGGCGACCGACTGGGTGCCGGTGGGGTCGTCGTCGAGGACGACGAGGACGCGGCCGCGGCGGGCGACCCCGGCCGCGATCTCGGCGGCGGGCTGGTGGGGGCCGGCGGCGTGGTGGCGCACCAGGTCGTCGAGTGTGACGCTCACGGGTCTCTCCTTTGAGATCAGAGGTCTGATGTCTAGAGAGGGTAGCGGGGGACCACCGAGGAGGGAAGGGGTGGCGCGATCTCGGCCTCAGAGCCGCACGTGGGTCGCCAGGTCGTCGGAGGTCTGGTCCATGTGGGCGTCCATCGCGGCCTGGGCCGCCTCGGGGTCGCCCGTGCGGAGCGCAGCCAGCACCCGTCGGTGGTGGTCGAGCGCGTGCTCGCGGATGACCGGGACCTCCGAGGTCTGGTAGCGGGCCCGCTCGAGGACCCGGCGCAGCGGGTCGTAGACGGCCCCGAGGAAGGGGTTGCCGGCGGCCTCGAGGATCCGGGCGTGGAAGGCCATGTCGTGGCGGACGAAGGACTCGAGGTCGGACTGCGTGACGGCCTCCGCCATGGCCTCGCAGTGCTGCTGCAGGAGGTCCAGGTCGCGCTCGGTGGCTCGCCGGGCGGCGAGCGCGCAGGCCCCGACCTCGATCATCCGGCGGATCTCGATCAGCGACTGGGCCGTGGCGTCGGACCCCTGGCCGCCGGCCCGCGCGGCGCGGCTGACCGCGTCGAGGTCGGTCCAGCGGTCGACGGGGTTCACGAAGGTCCCGTTGCCGTGCTCGACCCGCAGCACGTGCCCGGCGGCGAGCGTGGCGGTGGCCTCGCGGACCGTCAGGCGGCTCACGCCGAGCAGCGTGGCGAGCTCGTCCTGGCCGGGCAGCCGGTCACCCGGGCCGAGCCGGCCCGACACGATGCGGTCCAGCAAGGTCGTGACGGTCTCGTCGACCAACGAGCTGCGCGGCATACGGCCCTCTCCTCCTGGTGGTGCCAGCCAGGATAGGACGCGGAGGAGGCCGGTCAGGCCAGCCGGGCCAGCTCTCGCCGGACGTTGTCCCGGGCCGCCGCCTCCCAGGCGGTGCGCGCGCCGGGCGTGGCATAGATGTGCGGTCGCTCCACGAGCGCCTCGAGGATGCGGGAGCGGCCGGTCCGGTAGTCGTCGTCCGGGACGGCGGGGTACTCGTCGCGGACCTGGCGGCAGTACTCGTCGAACCGGTCGGCCGGCGCCCCGAGGATCCACAGGTCGGCGTCGAGGAAGGCGGCGTGCACCGGGTCCGTCGTCGGGCCGTGCTCGGCGGTCGCGTGCACGAGCCCGGCCACCTGCTCGATCAGGTCCACCTCGGCGTCGAGCTCGTCGAGCAGCTCGACGGCCAGGGCGGCGCTGGCCTCCTCGTTGGCGCCGGGCTCGGCGGTCACGTCGTAGACCGCGTCGTGCAGCCACGCCGCCACCCGGCAGGCCAGCAGCTGGGGTGGGGTGAGGGCGTCGTCGGCGGCGAGCCGGCCGAGGACCGCGAGCATCTCGGCGAGGTGGTGGATGCCGTGATAGGTCCGGTGCGGCTCGCGCCAGTGGTCGACGAGTCGCGTGGCCGCGCGCTCGAGGGGGACCGCGTCGGCCCGAGGGGCGAGGGCCTGCAGGTCGGCCTGGCAGGCGGCGACGAGCTCATCCATGGCCCCACCCTCTCATCCGGTCGTCAGTCCAGGGGGGTGGGCGCGGTGAGCGGTCCGGGGAGCGGTCGGGCGTGAATCACGCTGAGACCAGACACGGCTCGCGTCAGGACGACATAGAGGCGTCGCAGCCCGGTCCGCTCGTCGGGCTCCGCGTCGGCGATGGCGGCCGGCTCGACGACCACCACGCGGTCGAACTCCAGACCCTTGGCGATGGTCGCCGGCACGACGTGGACCTGGTGCTCGACGTCGCCGTGGTCGGCGCCCAGCGTGCCGTGCTCGATCCCCGCGTCGGTCAGGGCGGCGGACGCGGCGGTGACGCCGGCGTCGGGGACGACGACACCGACCGAGCCGGGCCGCCGGGCCAGGCCGGCGACCCTGGCGGCCGTCTCTGTCCAGAGCGAGTCCGCCTGCACCGCAACGATGTCCAGCTCGCCGACGTTGTCGCGCACGGACTGCGGAGCCGCCAGGCCTGGCGCCATGACGGGTAGCAGGCGGGCGGCATACTCGATCACCGCCGCGGGCACCCGGAAGCCCCGGCGCAGCTCGGTGACCTCGCCGTCGGGCTTGCCGAGGTGGCGCAGCGACTCCGCCCACGAGCCGGTGGCCCACGGGGTCGTGCCCTGCGCGATGTCACCGAGGACGGTCGCCGCGCCGGTCGAGCAGCGCCGGCCGACCGCCCGCAGCTGCATCGGTGACAGGTCCTGCGCCTCGTCGAGCATCACGTGACCGAGGCTGGGGGTGCGGGTCAGCAGGTCCGCGAGCTCGTCGAGCAGCACGGCATCGGCGAGGGTCCAGCGGGCGGACCCCGGCGTGCGAGGAGCCTGGTCCCACACCAGGTCCGCCTGCTCCGCAGGGGCGAGTATGCCGTCCGCCGCCGACTCCAGCGCCGCCGGGTCGGACCACAGCCGGTGCAGGACCGCAGCGGGGTCGAGGCGGGGCCACACGGCGTCGGCATACCGCGTGACGGGGGTGGAGCGGGCGACCGCGTCCTGGACCCGGTCGTCGGGCGAGTCGCCGGCGGCCTCCATCTGGACCAGCACCGCGTGGGCGAGGCGCTGCGGGAGCATCTGGCGGGCGGCGTCGTGACGCACGTCGCGGGTGCGCAGCTCGTCGAGGATCTCGCGCACCTCGTAGGCCGGGATCCGCCACCGGCGGGCACCGCGGGGGACGACGAGGGGCTCGTCGGGGTCCTGGACGGTGGCGCGGACCGCGCGCCGCAGCACGTCGGCGAGGCGGGCGTCGCCCTTGAGGGTCGCCCGGCCGGGAGGGTCGGTGGCGCGGATGCGGACGCCCTCGCCCACCAGGCCCTCGATGGTGGTGTGCCTGACCTGCACCTCGCCCAGGGCCGGCAGCACGGCGCCGATGTGCTCGAGGAAGGACGCGTTGGGGCCGATGACGAGGACGCCCTGGCGGGTGAGGCGGTCGCGGTAGGCATAGAGGAGCCACGCGGCGCGGTGCAGGCCGACGGCCGTCTTGCCGGTCCCGGGCGCCCCTTGGATGCAGACGGTCGTGCTGTCGTCGACGCGCACCAGCAGGTCCTGCTCGGGCTGGATCGTGGCCACGATGTCGCGCATGGGACCGACGCGCGGACGCTCGATCTCGCGGGCGAGGATCTGCGAGCTCGCCTGCTGCTCGGTGCGATCCGTGAGGTGCTCGTCCTCGAGGGCGGTGATGCGACCCCGGTCCAGGCCGAACCTGCGTCGGAGCGTCACGCCCATGGGCTCGGTGCGGGAGGCGCGGTAGAACGCGGTCGACACCGGCGCCCGCCAGTCGATGACGAGAGGGTCGCCGGCGTCGTCGGTGACGTGGCGTCGGCCGACATACCAGCGCTCGCCGTCGTGCTCCGCGTCGAGGTCGATCCGGCCGAAGAACAGGGCGGTCGCGGGGTCGTCCTCGAGCGAGCGGGCGCGCTCCCAGAGGGTGCGGGCGAGGTGCTCCGCGGCGATCGGGTCGCTGCCCTGCACGTCGACGGCGAGGGTGCGCTCGCGCATGGCGGCGAGCTCGGTGCGGGCCCGGTCGAGGTGTCCCTGCTCGGCTCGGAGCTCGGGGTCGAGGTGCGTGTCGCTGGGCGCGGGCATGACGGCAGCACCTTCCGGGGTGGGCGTGAGGGGGACGAGCCACCCTAGCCCAGGCGCGTCCAGCCGGGCGTCCAACCCCGGCCGATGTGCCTACCTCAGGTCGTCATCGGCCTGGCGTGCGAAGCCGGGCGGATGAGTTCCTAAGG
>NZ_DCYC01000029.1:0-23765 GCF_002330965.1 Arsenicicoccus sp. UBA2120 | reverse complement strand
CTGGGGGCGCCCCCGTCCTGGCCGGCCTGGGGCGAGACCGCCTCGCCCGCGGACGCCGGGTTGCTGGCGGCGCACCGGCGGGCGCGCTACCACCTGGAGGGGGCCGCCGCCCGCACGCCGGCCGAGGCCCGCGCCCCCTTCGCGACAGAGCTGGACCGGGTGGCGGGCGTCGTGGTGCGCCTCAAGTCGCGGGGCGCCTCGACCGGGGCGCCGCCGGCCGGCTATCCCCTGCCCTTCCCCGTGCGCGACGCGGCGGCCGCCCGTCGGCTCGTCACCCACGCCCTCACCACGCTCGAGACGGCGTGCGGGAAGACGTGGTCCGCGGGATCGGGGTCGTCCGAGGCGGTGACCACCACGACCCGGCTGGTCGTCGACACCGTGACGGCCGGGGCTGCGTGGGGGGTGCCGCTGCGGGCCTTCCCGGGGCTGGCCTCGTGAGCGACACGACCCGCGACCTCGTCCCTCCCTCGCTGACCGCCCTGATGGCCGGCCGCCCGGCGGACGAGTCGGTCCGGGACGCGGTCGACGGCGACACCTGGCTGCGACGCCTGCCCGGCGTCCTCGACGAGCTGCTCGCGGAGCAGGACCTCGCCGTGGACGGGCGACCCCGCCACGGGCAGTGCGCGGTCGTCATACCCGTCCTGCGCCGGGGAGCACCGGCCGCCCTCAAGGTGAGCTGGCCGCACGCGGAGGCCGCGCACGAGCACCTGGCCCTGCGCGCGTGGGACGGGTCCGGCGCGGTGCGGCTGCTGGCGGCCGACCCCGCGCGCTGGGCCCTGCTGCTCGAACGGCTCGACCCGGAGCGAGACCTGGGGCGCGAGCCCGTCCTCGACGCCTGCGAGACGGTGGGACGCCTGCACGCCCTCCTCGACCGACCCGCCATCGCGCGTCTCGGCACGGCCAGCGCCTGGTGCGGGCGCATCCGCGAACGACTGACGACCTCACCCCCACCGGTCCCGCCCCGCGTCGTGGACCAGGGCCTCCACCTGGCCGCCGAGCTCGCGGCCGACCCCGGCGTCGACGCCCGGCTGGTGCACGGCGACCTGCACGACGCCAACGTCCTGCGCGTGCCCGACCCGGGCACGACGCGTGCCGGGACGGTCGACGGCTGGCTGGCGATCGACCCCAAGCCCGTCGCCGGCGAGCTCGCCCTCACCGTCGCCCCGCTGCTGTGGAACCGTTGGGACGAGGCGGCCCGCGCGCACAACCTGCGCAACCACCTGCGGTTCCGCGTGGACTACGCGTGCGACGCGGCGGGCATCGACCCCGCCCGGGCCCGCGCGTGGACGATCCTGCGCGAGCTGGACAACGCGTGGTGGGCCGCCCGCGAGCCGGGTGGCCACGACCGGATCACCCAGGCCGTCGCGATCATCAAGGCCATGCGCGACTGACCGGCCGCGCTGACCGGGCGCCCTCTGCACGGGCTGGGGCGCTCGGGCAGCATCGGCGGGTGGCGAGGGGTCGCGAACGTCGCGCTGCACGGCGTGTCCCCGACATCTGTGTCCCCTCGACGCACCAGCCGGCTGCGTCCCCTCGACGCACCAGCCAGCTGCGTCCCCTCGACGCACCAGCCCCGTCGGTTCCGGGAGGCGGGAGACGTGCGGGCCTCAGGCCGTGGTCGCGGTCCGTCCCGCGAGCGCGGCGACCAGCCCGTCCACGTCGCGCGGCCGCACGCCCGGGTCGAGCAGGCCCGACCCCGAGAGCCGGTCGGCGAGCTCCAGCGCCCACGGTCGGCGCAGCCTGGCACGGCCGACGAGCAGGTCGTCGCCGAGGACCTCCTCGACCGGGCCCTGCGTCACCGCGCCGTCCACGACGACCGCGGCCTCGTCGGCCCACGCGAGCGCGAGGTCGACCTCGTGGGTGGCGAGCACGACGGTGGTGCCGTGCTCCTCGAGCCGGGCCAGCGCGCCGAGCATCTCCTCGACGCCGGCCGGGTCCAGGCCCGCCGTGGGCTCGTCGAGCAGCAGCACGGCCGGGCGCATGGCGACGGCCCCTGCCGTGGCGGCCCGCTTGCGCTCGCCGTAGGACAGCTGGTGCGTCGGCCGGTCCGCCAGGTGCTCGATGCCGAGCAGGGCGAGCGCCTCGGCCACCCGCTCGCGAACCTCACCCACGGGCAGCCCGAGGTTCATCGGCCCGAAGGACACGTCCTGGGTGACGTCGGCGCTGAACAGCTGGTCGTCAGGGTCCTGCAGCACGAGCTGCACACGCTGCCGGTGGGACCGAAGCCCCTTGCGGGAGTAATCGACCCGTGCCCCGTCGACCGCCACCTCGCCTCCCGACGGCTGGTGGCCACCGCTCAGGCAGCGCAGCAGCGTCGTCTTGCCGGAGCCGTTGGCGCCGAGCAGCGCCGTGCGACGCCCCGCCCTGACCAGCAGGTCCGCCCCGACGAGCACGGGAGGTCCGCCGGGATAGGCGGCGTGCAGCCCACGTGCCACGAGCCGCTCGGCCGACCCGGCGAGCGGAGGGTGCCGGCAGTCGTCGCGGTGGCTCACGACCCGCCCCCCAGCGTGGAGACCGCCATCGAGGACGCGACGAGGAGCGCCAGCACGACCAGGCTCACGGCGACGAAACCACCGGACCGCTGCTGCTCGCGGGGCAGGGTCACCAGCGCGGACTCGTAGCCGCGACCCGCGAGCCCCTCCTCCATCCGGCGGGCCCGGTCCCACGACCGGGTCAGCACGGCGGCGGTGAGCATCCCGGCCGAGCGGAGCGAGGCGCGATGCCCGTGATAGCCGAGCCGTCCGGCCTGGGCCTCGCGGATCGAGCGCACGGCGTCCATGAGGACGAACAGCAGGCGGTAGGTCAGCGACGCCACCTCCACGCACGCGTCCGGGACGCGCAGCCGGCGCAGCGCGGCGAGCAGGTCGACCATGGGTGTGGTGCTGGCGAGGACGAGCACCGCGAGCGTGCCGGCCACGGCGTGCGCGGTCAGCCCGACGGCTGCCTCGAGGCTCTCGGGGGTGACCGCGAGCGGACCCCATCGGCCGTATGCCGACGGCCCGGCCCCTCCCTCGCCCGGTGCCTGGGCGCCGACGCTGACCGCCACCGAGAGCCCGCTGGCGACGATGAAGGCCATCGGCGCGCGCAGGGCACGCAGGACCAGGGACGGCGGCACCCGCGCTGGCCCGACCATGACGATCACGCTGGTCAGGGCCACCAGGGGCGACGCGGGCCACGGCGGCAGGACCAGCGCGACGAGCACCAGCCCGAGGCTCAGCAGCGCCTTGTCACCGACGGCTCGCGTCCGCCACGCGCCGGCCCACGCGGCGTCGTCGATCGCCAGGCCGGCCACCTCAGGCGGAGCCTTGCGGGCGGGGGTTCTTGCGTCCTCGCAGGTAGCCGACGGCATAACCGAGGACGCCCGCACCGGCGGCGGCCTGCAGCGCGAAGAGGCCCGACTCGACCTCGCCGCTCGGCTCGAAGAGGTTGCGGAACCACGGCTGGTAGTCCGGGTGGGTCTGCTCGATCGCGCTGGTCGCGGCGGAGTCCGTCCCGACGAAGCGCTCGTCCGGCCCGGTGCGCCGGGAGTCCAGCCACAGCGGGACGGCGAACAACGCCACGAGGGCCAGCAGGCACGCGGCGGTCAGCAGGTGTCGGCGCGCTCGCATGCTCAGGCCTCCGTCGTGACGGCCGCAGCGGACGAGCCCGACGAGCCCGACGAGCCCGACGACGGCCGGTCAGCGTCGACCGATCCGGTGTCCTCGCGCGGCAGCACGCCCAGGCGCCGCAGCTCGGGGGCCGCGACGTCCCGCAGGACGCGGAAGGCCAGGACCCCGAGGAAGCCCTCAGCCAGGGCCAGCGGGATCTGGGTGACGGCGAAGATGCCGAGGAACTTCGCGAGCGCCCCGGGGAACCCGCTCGCGGGATCGGGGTGGGCCAGCGCGAGCTGGAAGGCGGTCGTCAGGTAGGTCGCCAGGTCGGCCGCGGCCATCGCCGCGAACACGCCGACCAGCAGTGGCAGCCGGGCGCGACGGCATACGGCATAGAGCCCGTAGCCGACCCAGGGGCCGATGACGGCCATGCTCATGACGTTGGCGCCCCAGGTGGTGATGCCCCCGTGGGCGAGCAGCAGCGCCTGGAAGGCGAGGACGATGCCGCCGAGGAGAGCCATGACCGGCGGGCGGAAGAGGACGGCGCCGAGCCCGGTGCCGGTGGGATGGCTGGAGCTGCCCGTCACCGACGGGAGCTTGATCGCGGACAGGACGAAGGTGAACGCCCCGGCGGCCCCCAGCAGCAGGCGGCTCTCGGGATGCTCACGGACCTCGCGCACGACCTGGCGGGCTCCGTGGACGACGAACGGGGTGGCGACGGCGGTCCACGCGGCGGCGTGCCACGGGGGGAGATAGCCCTCGGCGATGTGCATCTGCGCACTCCTTGAGATCGGGGATCACGCGTCCCCCTCGCAGTGGACCCGACAGGCAGTTCCTGGCTCCCGGGGTCCCTCGCGGACCCAGGTCACAGTGGCGCAACCGCGCCGGTCTCTCACCGGCTTCCTGGCACCGTCGGGCTGGTTCTCGGAGTATGCCACACCAGATGCAGGTGAGAACTCTTATCAGTTCGGTGACGCGGCATGGCTAGTCTCGGCGGTATGCCGACCGCGCCACCGCCATCCCAGCCCGACCGGACCGCCGCCCGACCGACCCGGATCCCCGACCTGCAGCCCGGCCGGTCACGGACGACGGAGCGACTGGTCCTGCGGCCCTGGCGGGACGAGGACGCCGAGGCGTTCGGGTCGCTCAACGCCGACCCGGAGGTCATGACCTACTTCCCCGCACCGCTGGACCGGGCCGCGAGCGACGAGCTCCTCGGCCGGGCCCGCACCCACGTCGACGATCACGGCTGGGGGTTCTGGGCGTTGGAGGAGCGGAGCACCGGGGCGTTCATCGGCCTGACGGGACTGTCGCAGCCGAGCTTCGAGGCCGCGTTCACGCCGTGCGTCGAGATCGGCTGGCGCCTGGTCCGGTCGGCCTGGGGTCAGGGCTACGCGACGGAGGCCGCCATCGCCGCCCTGGACGTGGGCTTCAACGAGCTGGGGCTGCAGGAGATCGTGTCCTTCACGCCGTCGGTCAACCTGCGCTCGCGTGCCGTCATGCAGCGCATCGGCATGCGGCACGCCCTCGCCGACGACTTCGACCACCCGCTGATCGACCCCGCGAACGAGCTGTGCCACCACGTCCTCTATCGCATCAGCAGGGACGACGACCACTCGGGCGGTCCGGACGACCAGGTCGTGCCGGTGGGCCCGGGGCCCGTCGGCGACTGACGGGCGGTCAGGCGCCCGGGACCGGAGCCACGTCGCGGATCGCCGGCGGCACGATGCGGGGCACGGCGTCCCACTCGCTGAAGGTGACCGTGCCGGCCGTGCGCGGGGCGGAGGAGCTGAGCCGAAGCAGCCGCCCGGACCCGTCGGCGGCGACGATCGCCGTCGTCGCGCCGCCGGAGCGCAGCTCGTAGGCCTGGGTGCCCTCGTAGGACGTGCGGCCCACCGAGGTGCGACCGGTCGCGGCGCGCACGGCCCCCTCGAAGGCGTCCAGCATGTCGCTGATGCTGAGGACGGCGAGTTGGTTGGCCGCAGCCCCGGACAGCTGCACGTAGCGTCCCCGGGCTCCCCCCGTCAGGGCCGTGGACCGCACGAACGTGCGCCCCTCGCTGCGCAGGAGCTCGAACGGCGCCGACACGCCCATGGAGACGGTGCCCCGGACGCTCAGCCCGTCCCTCGTGCCGCGCAGGTCGAAGGTCATGGGTGCCCCTTGGACGTTGAGCGTGCCGACCGCCCGCACGCTGCTCGCCACGGCGACGAATCCCGCTGCGGCAGCGGCCAGTCGCCCTGCCTCGCCCGCCACCGCACCCCCTGGCGCGGAGGGTGCTCCGGTCGCTGACGTGCCCGGCGCCACGTCACCGAGGCTCGGCGCCCCGAGGTCGGGGATGCTGGTCGTGGGTGCCGCGGTCGGGGACCCGGCACCGGCGTCGCTGGTGGTCGCCGTGGTCGGCAGCGGACGGTTTGGCGCACCCTGGCACCCCGCGATCGCCAGGCCCGCGGCAGCGGCGAGCGCGACCGACGAGGCGACCGAGCCCGGCGCGAGCGGTGCGCGGAAGGGCCGGGTCACGCGTCGTAGTCGAGCCGCACGTGGTCGGTGACCGGGTGCGACTGGCAGGCGAGGACGATGCCGTCGGCGACCTCGTCCTCCTCGAGGGCGTAGTTGCGGTCCATGCGGACCTCGCCCTCGACCAGGCGGGCGCGACAGGTGCCGCACACGCCACCGGTGCAGGAGTAGGGCGCGTCCGGACGGGCCCGCAGGGTCGCGGCCAGGATCGTCTCGCCGGGGTCGGTCATGGCGATCTCGGTCGTGCGTCCGTCGAGGTTGACGGTGACCCGGGCGAGGACGCCGGTGTGGTCGCCCGCGGCCCCGACCCCGGGGTCGGTCTCGGCCCGCGGCTCGTCGTCGACGTGGAAGACCTCGAAGTGCACGTGGTCCTTGTCGACCCCTTCGGTGGCCAGCACCTCGCGGGCGTTCTCGACCAGGGAGAAGGGCCCGCAGAGGTACCACTCGTCGACCGTGTCGACGGGGACGAGGGAGTCGAAGATCCGGCGGAGCCGCTCCTCGTCGAGCCGTCCGCTGAACAGGTCGACGTCCCGGGCCTCGCGGGACAGGACGTGCATGAGCTGGAACCGGCTGCGGTAGCGGTTCTTGAGGTCCTCGAGCTCCTCAAGGAACATGATCGAGCTCGTGGCCCGGTTGCCGAAGAGCAGGGTCACCCGGCTCGCGGGCTCCTCCTCGAGGACGGTCGTGAGCAGCGACAGGACCGGCGTGATGCCCGACCCGGCGGCGATCGCGACGTGGTGGCGCGCCCGGTCGGCGTCCGTCGGCACGACGAAGGAGCCCAGCGGCGGCATGACCTCGATGGTGTCGCCGGGGCGCACGTCGTCGATGAGCCAGGGTGAGACGGCGCCACCGGCCACCCGCCCGGCAGCGACCCGCAGGACGCCACGCTCGGCAGCGGCCTTGCGGGACAGGCAGATCGAGTAGGACCGGCGCTGCTCCTGACCGTCGCGGACGAGGCGCAGCGTGAGGTGCTGGCCGGGCGCGAAGGTGAACTCGTCGCGCAGGTCGTCCGGCACGATGAAGGTGATCGCCGCGGCGTCATCGGTGAGCGGCTCGACGTCGGCCACCGTGAGGGGGTGGAACTGGGGGCGGTGTCGCGCGGGCTTGTTGAGCAGGGCCATCAGATCACCTTGAACTCGTCGAAGGGCTCACGACAGGCGTCGCACCGGCGCAACGCCTTGCAGGCGGTGGACCCGAACCGGGCCACCTCCGTGGTCTGGTCGCTGCCACAACGGGGGCAGCGCACCTGGTGCCGGGTCAGCTGCACGGGCACCGGTCCGTCGGTGCCCCCGGCCGCGCCGGCGGTGGGCGGGGCGATCCCGAACTCGCGCAGCCGCTCCCGACCGCGCTCGCTCATCCAGTCGGTGCTCCACGCCGGCGAGAGCTGGGTGACGACCTCCGCCGACAGGCCGGCGCGCGTCGCCTCGTGGCGCACGAGGTCCTCGATCAGGCCCATGGCGGGGCAGCCGGAGTAGGTCGGGCTGATGACGACGCGCACCAGGCGCCGCTCCTCGTCGACCTCGACCGACCGCACGATGCCGAGGTCGTCGATGGAGATGACCGGGATCTCGGGGTCGGGGATGGCCCGTATGGCGTCCGCGACCTGCGTGGACGCGGAGCTGCCGGGCCGCGTCGCCGCCTGCATCGCCGTCACCAGGTGGCGCCGGGGTGCGAGCGCGCGATGTGCTGCATCTCGGCGAGCAGGTAGCCCATCGGCCGAGAGTGGATGCCGCGGCGCCCGTCCCGCGCCGTCCAGCGGGACGGGTCGGCCGGACGCAGCGTCGCCTCGGCGAGCACGCCCTCGACATACGAGCGCACCTCGTCCTCGACCTCGCTCGGCCGCACGCCGGCGCCGGACCCCGCCGCCGCGACGGCAGCGTCGTCGTCGACGAACAGCTCGGTAACATAGGGCTCGACGACCGCGAGCGCCTTCTGCATCCGCCGGTGCGACTCCTCGGTGCCGTCGCCGAGGCGGACGACCCAGTTGCGGGCGTGGTCGCGGTGGTAGGCCAGCTCCTTGACGGCCTTGCCGGCGACGCCGCGCAGGGTCTCGTCCTCGCAGCGCGCGAGCCGCTGCATGATCGCGAGGCGGGTGGTGGAGAACCACAGCAGCCGCGCCATCTCGACGCCGAAGTCGCCGCGCTCCATCTCGACGAGGTGGACGCTGCGGAACTCACGCTCGTCGCGCAGGTAGGCGAGGTCGTCCTCGGAGCGTCCGGTCCCGTCGAGCGAGCCGGCGTAGGTCAGCAGGCTGCGGGCCTGGCCGAGCAGGTCGAGCGCGATGTTGCCGAGCGCCATGTCCTCCTCGATGGCGGGGGCGTCGGCGACCCACTCCCCCAGGCGCTGGGTGTAGACGAGGGCGTCGTCCGCGAGGCCGAGGACGTAGTCGGCGAGAGTCCCGGACGTGCCGGGAGGGGGCGGGGACGAGGGTCCCGCGACGGTGCTGGCGCTCATAGGTACTCCACGTCCTCCGGCACGTCGTAGAACGTCGGGTGGCGGTAGACCTTGTCGGCGCTCGGGTCGAAGAAGGAGCCGCGCTCGTCCGGGCTGGACGCCATGATGCTGTCGGCCTCCACGACCCAGATCGACACGCCCTCCTGACGACGGGTGTAGAGGTCGCGGGCGTTGTGGAGCGCCATCGTCGCGTCGGGCGCGTGCAGGGACCCCACGTGGACGTGGGACAGACCACGCTTGGCGCGGACGAAGACCTCGAACAGGGGCCAGGTGGCCTCGCTCATGCGGCACTCTTCTTCGAGCGGGAGGCCTGCTTGGCGGCATACGCGTTGGCGGCCTCTCGCACCCACGCCCCGTCCTCGTGAGCCTTGATCCGGTTGCTCATTCGCTCGGCGTTGCACGGCCCGTCGCCCTTGAGCACCCGCCAGAACTCCTCCCAGTCGATCCGGCCGAAGTCCCAGTGGCCGCGCTCGTCGTTCCAGCGCAGGTCGGGGTCGGGGAGGGTGATGCCGAGCTTCTGCGCCTGCGGGACCGTCATGTCGACGAACTTCTGGCGCAGGTCGTCGTTGCTGAACCGCTTGATCCCCCACGCCATGTTCTGCGCGGTGTGGCCTTGCTGGGCCGCCTCGCCGGAGTCCTCGGGGCCGAACATCATCAGGGCCGGCCACCACCACCGGTTGGCGGCGTCCTGGGCCATGGCCTTCTGCTCGTCGGTGCCACGAGCGAGCACCCACAGGATCTCGAAGCCCTGCCGCTGGTGGAAGGACTCCTCCTTGCAGACGCGGATCATCGCGCGGCTGTAGGGGCCGTAGGAGCACCGGCACAGCGGCACCTGGTTCATGATCGCCGCGCCGTCGACCAGCCAGCCGATGGCGCCCACGTCGGCCCAGGTGAGCGTCGGGTAGTTGAAGATGGAGGAGTACTTCTGCTTGCCGGCGTGCAGCTTGTCGAGCAGCTCGGACTTGTCGACGCCGAGGGTCTCCGCGGCGGAGTAGAGGTAGAGCCCGTGCCCGGCCTCGTCCTGCACCTTGGCGATGAGGATGGCCTTGCGACGCAGGCTGGGGGCCCGGGTGATCCAGTTGCCCTCGGGCTGCATCCCGATGATCTCGGAGTGCGCGTGCTGCGCGATCTGGCGGATGAGCGTCTGCCGGTAGCCGTCCGGCATGTCGTCCCGGGGCTCGATCCGCAGGTCCCGGGCGATGAGCTCGTCGAACGCCGCAGAGTCACCCGGGGCCCGGTCCGCGTCGGCCGAGGCCACGCGGGCCTGGGTGTAGTCGTCGGTCTCGGCCGCGTTCAGCGGCTCGTCCGGGTCGATGACGTCGTTGCCATACATGGGCCTCAGTATCCTCGCCCGCGACGGCACCCGCAAAGGGCTGGGGGCCCGGTCGAGGTGTGCTGCGTCACGATACCGGTCAGTAGCTCGCATGTCGGTCTGAGAGGATCGGTCGGTGAGCGACCACGGGCACGACCACCAGCATGACCACCAGCACGGGCACGACCACCAGCACGGGCACCAGCACGAGCACGGGCATGACCACCCCCTCGAGGGGTCGGCCGGCGTCGCGGCCGACGCCAGCGTCCGTCAGGCCCGCGTCAACGACGCCCCGGCGGTGGGCACGGTCCAGTCGGCCGTGTGGCGGGAGGCCTTCGCGGGGCTGGTGCCGGCGGAGACGCTGGAGCGCTTCGAGCCCCTCCCCTTCGCCCGCGCCTGGCGGGCGTCGCTGGAGCAGCCGCCGTCGCCGCGGCACGTGCTCGTCGTGTCGTGCGCCGGGCCGCAGGTGGTGGGCTACGCGGCGCTCGGTCCGTGCGAGGACCCGGACGCCGAGGACGGTGACGGCGAGATCCTCACGCTCGGTGTGCACCCGGACGCCCGACACCAGGGCCACGGCTCACGCCTGCTCAACGCCGTGGTGGACCTCCTGCGCGACGCGGGATTCACCCACGCCTACGCCTGGGTCCCGGCCGAGGACGCCGGCACCCGAGGCTTCCTCGAGGCGGGGGGCTTCGCGCCCGACAGCGCGTACCGCGACCGCGTCGTCGTCGAGGGCGACACGGACGAGCAGCTGCTGCGCGAGATCCGCCTCGCCGCCGCCCTCGCCTGACGCGGCGGACGCAGCTCACCCCAAGCCCCGGCGCCATTGGTCACCAGTGGCGGATATGAACGATCCAAACGGCCCCGAGAACGTCATTGGTGACCAATGGCGGGGGCCGTGGACCCCGGGGCGCCGTCGAGGACGATCGGCAGGATCGCGTATGCCGCGCGGATGTGGGCCTCGACCAGGTCGGCCGCACGCCGCTGGTCACCGTCGACGACGGCCGCGTAGATCGCCTCGTGGTGCTCCTGGAGCTCGCCCCGGAACGCGTCCCAGTCCCCCAGCGAACGCTCGGCGTCGAGGATCGGTCGCCGCAGCGACTCGCGGACGGCGACCGTCATGTCGGTCATCAGCCGGTTGCGCCCCACCTCCGCTAGGACGACGTGGAAGTCCGTGTCCAGCGCGTTGAACTCGTCCTGGGTGGTGTCGGGCTCCGCCATACGGTCCAGCAGTCCCCGCAGCCGCAGCCGCGACTCCTCGTCGAGCCGCTGGGCGGCGAGCGCCAGGCTGGACCGCTCCAGGGCCACGCGGGCCTCGACGACCTCGTCGACGGGGTACTTCGCGAGCGCGACGTGCAGGCGCAGCAGCCTGCTGAGGGCCTCGCTGCGCTGGTCGGTGATGCGGGTGCCCGCGTCGTTGCCGGCACCGACCGCGGACGAGACGAGCCCCTGGGCCTCCAGCGCGCGGATCCCCTCCCGGACCGCCGACCGGCTCACGCCCAGCTCCACGGCCAGGTCGCGCTCGGGCGGGAGGTGCGCACCGACCCGCAACGAGCCGGCGAGGATGCCGGACTCGACGTGGTGCACGACGGACTCGTAGGCCTTCATGTCGGTCATTGTCGCAGTCGCGTGGATCGTTCATGGCGTTGCAGCCCTTGCAAATGGTCCGACCACACCTCATAGTGAGCGGTAATGGTCTGACCACAGGTGTCGGCCGAGCCCTCGCCCGACCTGAGAACGATGGAGTTCCCATGACCTTCCGCCCCGACCTGGATCCCGTCGGAGGCAGCCTCCTGCTGTCGGCCCTCGTGGCCCTCCTCCCCCTCGCCACGATCTTCGTGACCCTCGGCGCCCTGCGGTGGAAGGCCCACGTGGCCGGCCTGACCGCCCTCGCCGTCGCCCTGGTCGTCGCGGTGCTGGCCTTCAAGATGCCCGTCGGCCTGGCCCTGCTGTCCGCGACCGAGGGCGCGATCTTCGGGCTCTTCCCCATCGTCTGGATCGTCTTCACCGCCATCGTCCTCTACCAGGTCACCGTGGTGAGCGGACGGTTCGAGGACCTGCGTGCGGTGTTCAACATCATCAGCGACGACCCGCGCATCCAGGCGATCCTCATCGCCTTCTGCTTCGGCGGGCTGCTCGAGGCGCTCGCCGGCTTCGGCGCCCCGGTCGCCATCACCGGCGTGATGCTCATGGCCGTCGGCTTCTCGGCCCTGCGCGCCGCCACCGTGGTCCTGCTGGCCAACACCGCCCCGGTCGCGTTCGGCGCCATCGCGATCCCCATCATCACGGCCGGCAACCTCACCAAGATCCCCTACACGGAGATCGGCGCCTACGTCGGTCACCAGACCCCGGTGCTGGCGCTGTTCGTGCCGCTGTTCCTCGTCTTCCTGGCCGACGGGCGCCGAGGTCTGCGCCAGACCTGGCCGATCGCCCTGGTCACCGGCGTCGCGTTCGCCGTCGCGCAGTGGATCTCCGCCACCTGGGTCTCGGTCGAGCTCACCGACATCATCGCGTCGCTGGTCGGCCTCGCCGCCGCCGTCGTGATGCTCCGCTTCTGGCAGCCCGAGGGCCGCGACGCCGCCCTCGAGCGCATGAGCGCCGAGAAGCAGCAGGAGCGCGCCGACATGACCGACGAGCAGCGCGCCCAGCTGCCCAGCTCCTCCGACCTGCCCGCCGCGAGCCACCTGCCCGCCTCGCGCATCGTGATGGCGCTGTTCCCCTACCTCCTCGTGATCGCCGTGTTCTCCCTGTCCAAGCTGGTCGGCCCGGTCAAGACCTGGCTCGCCGGCACGGACGTCAAGATCCCCTGGCCCGGTCTCGACGGGCACGTCCTCAACGCGGCGGGCAAGGTCAACGGCTCCACCGTCTACACCTTCCAGTGGCTGTCCAGCCCCGGCACGATGCTCCTGATCAGCACGGTGATCATCGCCCTCGTCTACAAGGTCAGCGCCCGCGACACCGTCCGTCAGCTCACCGAGACCGCCCACAAGCTGCGCTTCTCGATGCTCACCATCGCCTCGGTGCTGTCCCTCGCCTATGTCATGAACCTGTCGGGCCAGACGATCACGATCGGCACCTGGATCGCGGGCACCGGCGCCGCGTTCGCGTTCTTCTCCCCCGTCCTCGGCTGGCTCGGCACCGCCGTCACCGGCTCGGACACCAGCGCCAACGCGCTCTTCGCGACGCTGCAGCAGACGGCCGGCAAGCACGCCGGGATCGACCCGACCCTGCTCGTCGCCGCCAACACCTCCGGCGGCGTCGTCGGCAAGATGGTCAGCCCCCAGAACCTCACCATCGCGGCCACGGCGGTCGGCCTGCTCGGCCGCGAGTCCGAGATCCTGCGCCGCGTGATCTGGTGGAGCCTCGGCCTGCTCGTCGTGCTCTGCCTGCTCGTCGGCCTGCAGTCCACGCCGGTCCTGTCCTGGATGCTCCCGTGACCTCCGCCGCGCCCGAGACGTCCCCCGGCGAGCGGGCGGGCGGGGTCCGTCATACCGTCGAAGAACCCACCGAGGGAGGCACGATGACCACCAGACCGGGCGAGGGCAAGACCGTCGCGCTGTTCGCCACCTGCGTCAACGACACCATGTATCCCAGCACGCCCAAGGCCGTGGTCCGGCTGCTGGAGCGGCTGGGGTGCGAGGTCGTCTTCCCGCGCGAGCAGACCTGCTGCGGGCAGATGTTCACCAACACCGGCTACCTCGACGAGGCGCTGCCGACGGTCCACACCTTCCTCGCGGCGTTCGAGCGCTACGACTACGTCGTGGGCCCGTCGGGCTCGTGCATCGGGTCCGTCCGCGAGCAGCACCCGATGCTGGCGGAGCGGGAGGGCAGCACCGAGCTGCAGCGCCGCGTGGCCGACGTCGTGGCCAAGACCTACGACCTGCCCGAGCTGCTCGTCGACGTCCTTGGGGTCACCGACGTGGGCGCCTACTTCCCGCACCGGGTGACCTACCACCCCACCTGCCACTCGCTGCGCATCACCAAGGTCGGGGACCGCCCCTACCAGCTGCTGCGCGCGGTCCGGGGCATCGACCTGGTCGAGCTGCCGGACGCCGACCGCTGCTGCGGCTTCGGCGGCACCTTCGCGCTCAAGAACTCCGACGTCTCGGTCGCGATGACCGCCGACAAGGCCCGCCACATCGCCGACACCGACGCCGAGTACGTCATCGCCGGCGACAACAGCTGCCTGATGAGCATCGGCGGCGTGCTCGCCCGCCAGCGCACCGGCATCCGCACCATCCATCTGGCCGAGGTGCTCGCCAGCACCGAGGAGTCCATGGAGGAGCTCGTATGACGAAGCCCGCCCACCGCCTCACCCCCGCGCCGCCCACGGGCGAGCTCGTCGACTCACCGCCCTTCCCGGCCGCGGCGCGCCGAGAGCTCGCGAACCCCGTGCAGCGCAAGAACCTCCACCACGCGATGACCACCATCCGCGACAAGCGCGCCCGCGTCGTCGCCGAGCGCCCCGACTGGGAGCAGATGCGGGTGGCTGGCGAGGAGATCAAGGACCGCACCCTGCGGCACCTCGACCACTACCTGCTGCAGCTCGAGGAGTCCCTCACCCGCGCCGGCACGACCGTCCACTGGGCGAGCGACGCCGAGGAGGCCAACCGGATCATCGTCGGCCTGGTGCGCGACGCGCTGCGCGACGAGCCGCCCCAGGTGGACCCCGAGGGGCGTCAGGTCCCCCCGGAGGTGGTCAAGGTCAAGTCCATGGCCACCCAGGAGATCGAGATGAACGAGGCCCTCGAGGCCGCGGGCATCGCCGCCTGGGAGACCGACCTGGCCGAGCTCATCGTGCAGCTGGGGCACGACCGCCCCTCGCACTTCCTCGTCCCCGCCATCCACCGCAACCGCGCCGAGGTCCGCGAGATCTTCCTCGACGAGATGGCGGACTACGGGCGACCGGCTCCGGACGACCTGGACACCGAGCCAGCCCACCTCGCGGGTGCCGCCCGCCTGCACCTGCGGGAGAAGTTCCTGCGGGCCAAGGTCGCGATCTCCGGCGCGAACTTCGCCGTGGCCGAGACGGGCACGCTGTGCGTGGTCGAGTCCGAGGGCAACGGCCGCATGTGCCTCACCCTCCCCGAGACGCTGATCTCGGTCGTCGGGATCGAGAAGGTCGTGCCGACCTTCGCCGACCTCGAGGTCTTCCTGCAGCTGCTCCCCCGGTCCTCGACGGCCGAGCGGATGAACCCCTACACCTCGCTGTGGACGGGGCCGACGCCCGGCGACGGACCGCAGCAGATGCACGTCGTCCTGCTCGACAATGGGCGCACCACGGTGCTGGCCGACGACTTCGGGCGCACCGCGCTGCGCTGCATCCGCTGCTCGGCCTGCCTCAACGTGTGCCCCGTCTACGAGAAGGTCGGCGGCCACGCCTACGGCTCGGTCTATCCCGGGCCGATCGGCGCCGTGCTGACGCCGCAGCTCCGCGGCACGGCCTCCGCCGTCGACCGGTCGCTGCCGTACGCCTCCTCGCTGTGCGGCGCCTGTTTCGACGTGTGCCCGGTGCGCATCGACATACCGAAGATGCTGGTCCACATGCGCGGCAAGGTCGTCGAGGCCAAGAAGGCCGACCGGATGCCGCACTCCGAGGCCGGCGTGATGCGGACGGCGTCGTGGATGATGGCCGACCACCGCCGCTGGGGCGCCGCCATGAAGGGCTCCGGCCTGGCGGGGCGCGTGCTGGGGTCGCGGTTCGACCACTTCGGGACGCTGCCGTGGCCGGCGTCGAAGTGGACCAACGCGCGGGACGTGCAGATGCTGCCGACGGAGTCCTTCCGCGACTGGTGGGCCCGCGAGCGCGGTGACGGCGACCAGCCGGCCGGGGACCCCGCCGACCGTGGGCGCGACCCGTCCACCGATGCCCACCGGGCGTCCGACCAGCGTGCCCACGGCAGCACCGAGCAGCCCGAGGGAGAGCAGCGATGAGCAGGGAGCAGATCCTGGAGCGGGTGCGGGCGGCGCTGGCGGACGTGCCGCGCTCGACGCCCGAGGCCGACGTCCCGGTGGCGTGGGAGTACGCCCGTCCGACGCCGGTGGACGACCTGCTCGGCCGGTTCGTGGAGCGGGTCGAGGACTACAAGGCCGTCGTGGAGCGGTGCGCCGCGGACGAGGTCGGGGCCCGCGTGACCGCAGCCCTGCAGCGCCACGGCGTCGACACGGTCGTGCTCCCCGACGGGCTCGACGAGGGGTGGCGGGCCGCGATCGCGTCCGCCGGTCTGTCGCTGCTCGAGGACGCCGACCTGACGGCTGCCCAGCTCAACGCCGTCGACGCGGTGGTGACGGGTGCGTCCGTGGGTGTGGCCGAGACGGGCACGATCATGCTTGACCACGGTCCCGACCAGGGTCGCCGAGCCCTGTCGCTCGTGCCGGACGTGCACGTCTGCGTCGTGCGAGCGGACCAGGTCGTGTCGGACGTGCCCGAGGCGGTGGCCCGGCTCACCGAGGCGGCCCACGCCGGTCGCCCGCTCACCTGGATCAGCGGGCCGAGCGCCACCAGCGACATCGAGCTGTCCCGCGTCGAGGGCGTCCACGGCCCGCGGACCCTGCACGTCCTCCTCACCTCCTGACCTACCTCAGGTAGGCACATCCGCCCGGCTTCGCACGCCAGGTCGATGTGCCCGCCTGAGGTAGGAACATCCGCCCGGGTTGGCACGGCGCCGCGACGCGAGCAGCGCGTGTTCCCAGGGGAATCCCAGGTGCAGGAGGCCTCCCCGACTCACGAGTAGCCCCCTAGGGTCGGGCGGACCGGGGCCACGACGGCGTGGCTCCCCGCCTCTGGAGGACCTATGCACACCCGCCGAGCCCTCACCCTGAGCCTGGCGACAGCCACCGCTGTCGCCACCGTCGCAGCACCCGCGGCCCACGCCGACCCCAAGCCCCGCACCCCCTCGGACCTCGCCGCGCGGGTCGACCCCGGCGCCGTGGTCTCCCACCTCAGCGCCTTCGAGCGCATCGCCATGGCCTCGCAGGGCCGTCGCGCCGCCGGCGAGCGCGGCTACGAGCTGTCCGCGCAGTATGTCGAGAAGCAGCTGCGCGGCGCGGGCTTCACGCCTCGCCGCCAGTACTTCGAGTTCACCTACGACTCGGTCGTCTCCACCTCGCTCAACGAGCTCTCACCGACCGCTCGGGCGGTCACCCACACCCCCTTCTCCTACAGCCCGAGCACCCCCAAGGCCGGGGTGCAGGCCCAGCTCGTGACGCCCAGCACCGCCACCGGCTGCTCCGCCGCCGAGTGGGACGGGGTCGTCGCAACCGCCAAGATCGCGCTCGTCTCCCGGGGCACGTGCACCTTCGGCGAGAAGGCCAAGGCCGCCAAGGCCGCGGGCGCCGCCGCCATCCTCATCTACAACAACGCCCCCGGTCCGCTCAACGGCACCCTCGGCGGGCCGTCCGACGACTACGCCCCGGCCACCGGCATCACCAAGGCGGACGGCGACGCGCTGCTGGCCGACATGGTCAAGGGGCCGGTCCAGATGAGCTTCGTCCTGGACAAGATCATCGAGAAGCGCCGGACCTTCAACGTCCTCGCCGAGACCAAGGGCGGATCGGCCGACGACGTGCTGATGGTCGGGGCCCACCTCGACGGCGTCCAGCAGGGGCCCGGCATCAACGACAACGCCAGCGGCTCGGCCACGGTCCTCGAGGTGGCCAAGCAGGCCAACCAGCTCAAGAAGCCCGCGCACAAGATCCGCTTCGCCTGGTGGGGCGCCGAGGAGCTCGGGCTGCTCGGGTCCGAGCACTACGTCAAGGACCTGCAGGACAACGACGTGGACTCCCTGGTCAAGATCAACGGCTACCTCAACTTCGACATGCTGGCGTCGCCCAACTACATCATCGGCGTCTACGACTCGACGCAGGCGTGGATGCCGCAGGGGTCCGCCCGTCTGCAGCGGGCGTTCACCGGCTACTTCGACGACCGCGGCCAGCCCTACGTCGCGGCGCCGATGCAGGGCGGCTCCGACCAGCTGCCGTTCCTCGAGGCGGGAGTGCCCGTCGGCGGCCTCTTCACCGGTGCGGGCGGTCTCAAGACTGCGCAGGAGGCCACGCTCTTCGGCGGGACCGCCGGCGTCGCCTACGACCCCGGCTACCACACCGCGCAGGACACCCTGCGCAACGCCAACAAGGCGGCCCTCGCGATCAACGTCAAGGCCGTGGCGCACGCCGTGGGCACGCTGGCGCTGGGCGAGCCCGGCTCCGCCAAGAAGGGCAAGAACGGCAAGAAGCACCTCCGCACCTCGGCGACCCCGACCACCACGGTCGCGCGTCGCTGATCCGAGCCGGCAGGGATCAGAGCCAGCAGGGATCAGAGCCAGCAGGGATCAGAGCCAGCAGGGATCCGAGCCAGCATTGCCCGCGCCTCCGGTGATCGGGGGTGCGGGTCCTGAGCCGTATGCCGCCCCGCCCGCCGCAGGACTCGGCGCCGCGGCGGCGGACCCGCTGTCAGAGACCGAGGTAGTGCTCGAGCCCGACCGTCACGCCCGGGTGGGAACCGACCTGGCGCACGCCCTCGACCACGCCCGGCATGAACGACACGCGGTCGAACGAGTCGTGGCGGATCGTCAGCTGCTCCCCCTCGGCGCCGAAGAGCACCTCCTGGTGCGCGACCAGGCCGCGCAGCCGCACGGAGTGGACCGGCACGCCGTGCACGCGCGCCCCGCGAGCGCCGTCGGGGTCCTGCTCCGTCGCGTCGGGCACCTCTCCGAGCCCCGCCTCGGAGCGCGCGGCGCCGATCAGGTCGGCCGTCCGCGCGGCCGTGCCCGACGGGGCGTCGACCTTGCGTGGGTGGTGCAGCTCGATCACCTCGACGGACTCGTAGAAGCGGGCCGCCCGCTCGACGAAGGCCATCATGAGGATGGCGCCGATGGCGAAGTTGGGGGCGATGAGCACGCCGGTCCCGTCCGGGGCCGCGGCCACCTGGCCGCGCAGCGCCTCCAGGCGGGACTCGCTCCAGCCCGTCGTGCCCACGACGACGTGGACCCCCTGCGCGACGCAGTGCGCGACGTTGGCGGGCGAGGCGTCCGGCAGCGAGAACTCCACGACCACGTCCGCGCCGGCGAGATCTCCCAGGTCGTCCCCCACGTCGAAGCGGCCGACCAGCTCGAGCCCCTCGGCGGCCTCGACCGCGTCGCAGACGGTGGAACCCATGCGCCCGGAGGCGCCGATGACAGAGACCAGGATGTTGTCGCTCACGGCGTCCACCCTAGGCGCCGGTGGCGTGGCGCGCCGGTGCGCCCACGCCCGCCCGCGCGCCGAACCGACGCCTCGGGCCGGGGCGGACGTCATACGCGGCCTAGAGTAGTAGGACCACAACGACGAGGAGGTCGGCCCCGATGACCGTCACGACCAGCACCCTGGACAGCACCCTCGGCCCGATCACCTCGCGACGCCTCGTCGACCGGGTGTCCAAGGCGCACGACGCGTCGCACTACCTGCTGACGCCGCAGGCCGTGGTGACCGCCCGCAGCGTCGACGACGTCGCCCGCACCCTCGCGGCCGCCCGCGCCGACGGCGTGCCCGTGACCTTCCGCTCCGGCGGGACGAGCCTGTCCGGGCAGGCCCTCTCGGACGGCATCCTGCTCGACACCCGCACCCACTTCCGCGGCGTCGAGGTGCTCGACGGCGGCGAGCGCGTCCGCTGCCAGCCAGGCGCGACCCTGCGCTCCGTCAACGGTCACCTGGCGCGGCACCGACGCCGCCTGGGTCCGGACCCGGCCAGCGAGATCGCCTGCACCGTGGGCGGGGTCGTCGCCAACAACTCCTCGGGCATGCAGTGCGGCACCGAGCTCAACACCTACCGCACCCTCGACTCGCTGGTCCTCGTCCTGCCCAGCGGCACGATCGTCGACACGAGCGCGCCTGGCGCGGACGACCGGCTGCGCCGCGACGAGCCGGCGCTGTGGGAGGGCCTGCTCGCCCTGCGCGACCGGGTCCGCGGCAACCCCGAGTCGCTCGCCCGCATCGCCCACCAGTACTCCATGAAGAACACCATGGGCTACGGCCTCAACTCCTTCGTCGACCACGACGAGCCGGTGCGGATCCTCGAGCACCTCGTCGTCGGGTCCGAGGGCACCCTCGGCTGGGTGGCGGAGGCGACCTTCCGGACCGTGCCCATCAGCCCGTATGCCGCCACCGCCCTGCTCGTGGTCGACGAGATCGGCCAGGCCACCGACGCGCTCGGCGACCTCGTCGGGGCCGGCGCCAAGGCCCTGGAGCTGCTGGACGCCGCTTCGCTGCGGGTGGTCCAGCAGTACCCCGAGGCAGGTCCGGAGCTCTCGGGTCTGGACGTGGACCGGCACGCCGCCCTGCTGGTCGAGGCCACGACCGACGACAGCGCCGAGCTCGACCGTCGCATCACCGACCTCGACGCGGTGGTGGCCGACCTGGGGCTCCCCCACCGGGCCAGCTTCACCCGCGACGCCCGCGAGCGCGCCGCCCTGTGGCACCTGCGCAAGGGGCTCTACACCTCGGTCGCGGGCGCCCGCCCGCAGGGCACGACCAACCTGCTGGAGGACATCGCGGTCCCGCTGGCGTCGCTGAGCGCCACGGTCGCGGACCTGACCGAGTCCTTCCGCCGCCACGGCTACGGCGACGCCGTCACCTTCGGGCACGCCAAGGACGGCAACCTGCACTTCATGATCAACCCACGCCTGGACGACCCGGCCGCGCTCGAGACCTACGAGGCGTTCACGGAGGAGATGGTGTCCCTGGTCCTCGGGCACGAGGGCACGCTCAAGGCCGAGCACGGCACCGGACGGATCATGGCGCCCTACGTCCGTCGGCAGTTCGGCGACGAGCTCTATGCCGTCATGCAGGAGGTCAAGCGTCTCGCCGACCCGACGGGCCTGCTCAACCCCGGCACGCTGCTCGACGACGACCCTGGCGCCCACCTGCGCCACCTCAAGACCATGCCCGCGGTCGACCCGGCCGTCGACCGCTGCGTGGAGTGCGGCTACTGCGAGCCGGTCTGCCCCTCACGGGATCTCACCACCACGCCGCGTCGGCGCATCACGCTGCTGCGCGACCTCGGGCGGCTGCCGGCCGACCAGGCGGCCGAGCTCCGTGAGGCCTACGACTACGAGGCGGTCGACACGTGCGCCGTCGACTCGCTGTGCGTCAAGGCCTGCCCGGTCGGCATCGACACCGGCCTGTTCATGAAGTCCTTCCGCGCCGAGCGTCACGCGCCGAGGACCCAGCGGGGCGGCATCCGGCTGGCCGAGGGCTGGGGCACCACGATGACGACCCTGCGGGCCGCCCTCGCCGTGGCCGACACGGTGCCCGGACCGGTCAAGGCCGCCCTGTCGGGCGCCGCGCGACGTGTCCTCGACCCGGACCTCGTGCCGCTGGTCGGCAGCGACCTGCCCGGCCGCGGGCCACGCCGGCCCGCTCCCCAGCACCCGACGGGCGCGGCGTTCGTCTACTTCTCCTCGTGCCTCGGCTCGCTGTTCGCGCCCTCGGACGAGTCGACCGACGCGGGGGTCGTCGACGCGTTCTTCGCCCTGACCCGCCGGGCCGGGCTGGACGCCGTCGTGCCCGACGAGCTGCAGGGCCTGTGCTGCGGCACGCCGTGGGTCTCCAAGGGCCTCACCGAGGGAGCGGACGCCATGTCCCGCAAGGTCTTTCGCGCTCTGTGGCGCGCCACGGACGAGGGCCGCCTGCCCGTCGTCTGCGACGCCGCGTCGTGCACCCACGGCCTCGTGGACCTCGCCCACCACCTCCCGGCCGAGGACGCCGAGCGGTGGGGTCGGGTGCGGGTGATCGACGCCGTGTCGTATGTCGCCCAAGAGGTCCTGCCTCGCGTGGAGGTCGCGGACCCGCTGGGCACCGTCGCCGTCCACCCGACCTGCTCGACCGTGCACCTCGGCGTGGTCGACGACCTGGTCACGTGCGCCCAGGCCGCCGCGCGGGAGGTCGTGGTCCCCGTCGACTGGGGGTGCTGCGGCTTCGCCGGTGACCGCGGGATGCTGCACCCCGAGCTCACGGCATCGGCCACCCGCGTCGAGGCGCACGAGCTGGAGGGGCGGTCCTTCGACGCCTACGTCTCGGCCAACCGCGCCTGCGAGCTCGGGATGTCCCGCGCCACCGGGCACACCTACCGCCACGTCCTGGAGGTGCTGGCCGAGCACGTCCCGGGCTGCCGCTGACGTCTGAGTCTCCGGCGGCGCCGAGCCTGCGACCGCGTCGAGACATCGGGGCTACTCCTGGTGGTCAGGGCCACCAGAAGTAGCCCCGATCCCAGCTCTGGACCGGTCGGCTACCCAGGCTCGGCTACTCGGAGCCGTAGTACTCGTCCTCCATGTCCTTGAGCGACCTCTCGAAGGACACGTCGACCTGCTGGAACCCCTTGAGCCGGTTGGCGTTGACCAGGCCCTCGTAGTACTTCTTGTCGGCCTCGGTCAGGTCCACGTCGTCGGTGAAGACCGTGAGCAGCGCCCGGGGCCACAGCCGCTTGGCCAGGACCACGTTGAGCTCGATCGCCATGACGACGCCGCACGCCGCCAGGAAGCCCCAGCCCATCAGGCCGAGGACCAGCGCGAACACGCCATAGGCGTCGCTGGACCCCTTGACCACGAAGGACACGTAGGCCGTACCGACGGTCTGCAGCGTCTGCCACCACGCGGCCGCGGCCAGCGCCCCGGGGATGGAGCGGCGCCACCGCATCGGGTGGGCCGTGGCGATGCGAAAGATCAGCAGGAAGATCCCGCCGTTGAGCGCCACGGCGAGCCCGGTCAGCAGGTAGGCCCCGGCCGACCCCAGGTCGAGGCCGTAGGCCGACGCCGAGCTGCCGATGCCCGAGATGACGGTCGTGACGAGGAGGAACAGTCCCGCGGTGACGATCAGCAGGACCGACCGCCCCCGCGACACGAAGGGGTTGGGCCGCTGGTTACGGGGCACCGCCCAGCACACGTTGAGGGCGTTCTGCAGCGCCTGGCCGACCCCGAGGGCGCCATACAGCGCGACCAGCAGACCGATGGCGATGGCCTTCCAGTCCCCTTGCAGCCCTTGGGTGCTCAGCTGGGTGCCGATGACCGGGAACTGGCTCAGCGCCGACTCGAGCAGCCGCTGCTCGAGCTCGGGCCGGTCCTGCAGGACGAAGCCGAGGACCGAGGACAGCAGCAGCAGGAGCGGGAAGAACGATAGGAAGCCGTAGTAGGTGATCAGCGCCCCGAGGTAGGGGCCCTGGTCGTCGAAGAACTTGTAGATCACCGCCAGCGGGAAACCGATGCCGCGATGCCGCCGCTGGAACCGATCGACCCTGTCCACGAACGACATCCGCGCTCCCTCCGTCGGAGGACATTCTGCCCCGGAACGCGCTGGTCCTCCTGCCGAGGGCCCCCTGGTCTCAGCCCGTGGTGGGCAGCACCCCCGAGCCTGCCGTCCTGAGACCCGCGGCGGATCAGCCCTGCTGTCCCGTCTGTCCCGTCTGTCCCTGCTGGTCGCGCCCGGTGGCGCCCTGGAGGCGATCGATGTGCTCCGACGCCTCGGCCTTGGTGAGGTCGGCGGGGATCTGCTCCCCCGCCTGCCGCGCCAGCGAGTCGAGGTAGGACTTCTGGGCGTCGGTCGCCGGCTGGTCGCCGGTCACCCAGTCGTCGGGGTCCTTGACGGGACCGTCCGTGGGACCGGTCCCGGCGCCGAGCATCTCGCTGGCGTCGACGCCGGTTTGCTCGGCCCCGGTCTGGTCCGAGGCCGGGCCGCGCTGACCGCGCTCGGCGTCCGAGGGCACCTCCTCGGCGGCGGGCGGCGGCTCGTCCAGCGGCGGCTCCTGCAGGGGCGGGATCTGGTTGGTGGGGTCCTGTGCGCTCATGGCGGTCGGCATACCCACCCGGGTCGCCTCGCCAAACCGTCGGCTCACCTGGTGGGCAGGTATGCCGGAGGGCCGGTCACCCCGC
>NZ_DCYC01000107.1:22690-37481 GCF_002330965.1 Arsenicicoccus sp. UBA2120 | reverse complement strand
CTCCCCTTAGGAACTCATCAGGCCGGGGTTAGCACGCCAGGTCGATGTGCCTACCTGAGGTAGGAACATCAGCCTGGGTTGGCACCGCAGGTCGACGTGCCGGACCCAGGTCGATGTGCCGGGCCCTGGCGGATGTGCCTGACCGGGCTGACCTTCGCCGGTCGTATGGCGGCCCGGTCGCCGCCAGATGGTGACGCTCCGTGAGGTCGGGCTGATCGTCATACCGGCGGGTAGCCCCCTGACCTGCGCATCTGTGATCGCTCGGATCTCATGCTGGTCAGGGTCTTCCCAGGAACGGTTGCAGGACGTAGATTCCCCCCACCCGTTGCTCGACGGGTCGATGGCCCCCGCTCCGCCCCCGCGGAGATCCATCGACGACCCCCCGGAGGATCCATGTCTCGCGCACGCACCGCTGCTGCCCTGACCGCCCCGCTGGCCCTGGCGCTCGCCGCCACCCTCGCCCCCGCGACGTCGTCGGCCGCCCCCGCCGCCCCCTCCGACGCCGCCGGGGCCACCGCGCGGGCGCTCGGCCTCGGCTCCGGAGAGCAGCTCATCCAGCGCACCGTCGGCCGCACCCCCGACGGCGTGACCCACACGCGCTACGACCGTCGCGTCGACGGACTGCGCGTCGTCGGCGGCGACATCGTCGTCCACTCCGACGCCAAGGGTGCCGTGCGGCGCACCACCTGGGGTCGCGGTCGTGCGGTCGCCCTCTCTGACAAGACGCCCAAGGTCAGCGCCACTGCCGCCCAGGCCACGGCTCGCGCCACCGCGACCGGTCTTGCCGGCACCCCCACGGTCAGCAGCGAGCTCGTGATCCACAACGGCGACGCCGGCCCGCGCCTGGCCCACGAGGTCGTCGTCAAGGGCATCCGCACCGACCAGACCCCCACCGCGCTGCACGTCGCCGTCGACGCCAAGACCGGTGCGGTGCTGGAGAGCTGGGACACCGTCACCCCCGGCACGGGCAACGGCATCCACGTCGGCAACGTCACCGTCGGCACCAGCGGATCGGCGCCGAGCTTCCAGATGGTCGACGCCCTCGGGCACCGGACCGCCGACCTCAAGGGCACCACCACCGGCGCGGGCACGGTCCTCACCGACGCCGACGACGTCTGGGGCAACGGGACGATGTCCGACCGCGCGTCGGTCGGGGTCGACGCCCAGTTCGGCGCGCAGAAGACCTACGACTACTTCTTCACGACCTTCGGCCGCAAGGGCATCTGGGACACCGGCAAGGGGGCGCCCTCGCGGGTCCACTACGGCAACGCCTACGACAACGCCTTCTGGGACGGCACGCAGATGACTTATGGCGACGGTGCGGGCAACGCCAACCCGCTCACCTCGCTGGACGTGTCCGGCCACGAGATGACCCACGGCGTGACCGAGAACACCGCCGGCCTGGCCTACCGCGCGGAGTCCGGCGGCCTCAACGAGGCGACCTCGGACATCTTCGGCACCATGGTCGAGTTCTACGCCGCCAGCCCGGTCGACGCCGGCGACTACCTGATCGGCGAGGAGCTGGGCAGCGCGCCCTTCCGCTACATGGACAAGCCGAGCAAGGACGGTCGCAGCCCTGACTGCTACTCCTCCAAGGTCGGCCGGCTCAACGTCCACTACTCGTCGGGCCCGCTCAACCACTGGTTCTACCTCGCCTCGGAGGGCTCTGGCGCCAAGTCGGTCGGCGGCGTCAGCTACAACAGCCCCACCTGCAACAGCAAGGCCGTCGTCGGCGCGGGCCGCGACGTCGCAGCCAAGGTCTGGTACTCCGCCCTCACCAACGAGCTGACCTCCCGCTCCGGCTACGCCGCCGCCCGCGAGGGTGCGATCCGCCAGGCCAAGGCGATCTACGGCAAGGGCTCGGCGCAGTGCTCGTCGATCGCGGCGGCCTTCGACGGGATCGCGGTCCCGGCCGGGACCCAGACCTGCAGCAACTGAGGCGGGTGAACGTCCGGCGACGGGGCGGTGACGCTCGATTGTGAGCCGGGCCTCCCCATCCGGTACATTGCTCGGCGGAGGATTCGCATAGTGGCCTAGTGCGCACGATTGGAAATCGTGTTGGGATAAAACCCTCGGGGGTTCAAATCCCCCATCCTCCGCCACAGCAGAGGCCCCGCACCGACATCGTTCGGTGCGGGGCCTCTGCACATGTCCGGGGAGTCTGCTCCTGCCGTATGCCGACAAGCCCGCTGCCGGCGCCGCCGCGGGCCTGGTGCCGCGGTCCGGCGCCTTGCGGTCAGGAGGGGTCAGGCAGGGGTGACCAGCTCGGCATACGTGGTCGAGCGCTGACGCAGCGGCCGCCCGATGCCGTCGGTGATCTCGCGCAGCTCCTCGACGGTCTTGGCCGACCCGTGCTCCGAGCCCGCCATGCGGCTGATCGTCTCCTCCATCAGCGTGCCGCCGAGGTCGTCGGCGCCGCCGCGCAGCATCAGCCGGGTGCCGTCGACGCCGAGCTTGACCCAGGACGTCTGCACGTGGCGGATGCGGCCGTGCAGCAGGATGCGGGCCACCGCGTGCACGGCGCGGTTGTCCCGCAGCGTCGGCCCGGGACGGGCGACCCCGGCGAGATAGACCGGTGCGTTGGTGTGCACGAACGGCAGTGGCACGAACTCCGTGAATCCTCCTGTGCGGTCCTGGATCCCGGCGAGCGTGCGCAGGTGGCCGACCCAGTGTCGGGGGTGGTCGACGTGGCCGTACATCATGGTCGAGGAGCTGGGGATCCCCAGCGTGTGGGCGGTCTCGACGATCTCGATCCACTGCGCGGTGGGCAGCTTGCCCTTGGTCAGCACCCAGCGGACCTCGTCGTCGAGGATCTCGGCGGCCGTCCCGGGGATCGAGTCCAGCCCGGCCTCGCGGAGCTCCTCGAGCCACGCGCGCGGGGAGACGCCGGCCTTGGCGGAGGCGGTGGCGATCTCCATGGGGGAGAAGGCGTGCACGTGCAGCTGGGGCTGGACGTCCTTGATCGCCCGCACGATCCGCGCGTAGTCCCCGGGCCGGAGGTCGGGGCTGATCCCGCCCTGCAGGCACACCTCGGTGGCGCCGAGCCCCACGGCCTCCGTGGCACGGGAGGCGATCTCGTCCAGGGACAGCGTGAACGCGTCGGCGTCGGTCTTGCGCTGAGCGAACGCGCAGAACCGGCACCCGACGTAGCAGACGTTGGTGAAGTTGATGTTGCGGTTGAGGACGTAGGTGACCTCGTCGCCGACCGTCTCGCGCCGCAGGTCGTCGGCGAGCCGGGTCACCTCCTCGAGGTCGTCGCCCTCGCTCGTGAGCAGCGCGAGGTAGTCCTCGTCGGACAGCCCCGCCGGGTCCGCCTCGGCGCGTGCCAGCGCCTGCCGGGCGTCGGACGGGGTCGAGACGCCGCTGCCGTGTGCCGCGACTGCCGCGCTCGTGGTCGCCCGCTCGGCGACGGCCGCCCAGTCGCCGTAGACCTCGTCGAAGTCGCCCCGTCGGTCCTCGGACCGGCCGGTCGTGTCGATGGAGGCGTGCAGGTCGACGCGGCCCCGGCTCTGCGCCAGGCCGCCGCCCTCGGCCCCGCCGTCCGGCTCCTGCCAGGTCCGGCCCTCCGGCCGCACGCCCTCGCGCGCCAGCCCCGTCGCCGGGTCGGCCAGGGCGGCCACGTGCGGGTGCAGCCGCGGATCGATCCACGCCTCGTCCCGCCCGAGCGCGCCCTGCACGAACCGCGGGTGAGCCGTCAGGCGCTCGCGCAGCTCGAGCCCCGCGGCCTCCGTGACCGTCCGCAACAGCTCGATCTCGGGCCAGGGACGCTCGGGGTTGACGTGGTCGGGCGTGACGGGCGAGACCCCGCCCCAGTCGTCGACCCCCGCGGCCAGCAGGCGCCCGCAGTCCTCGATGTCGCTGAGGTTGGGCGGCGCCTGCACGCTCGTGCCCGGGCCGAGCAGGACGCGGGTCACCGCGATCGTCGCGAGGTACTCCTCGAGCCCGACGTCCTCGGAGGCCCGCATGGCGGTGTCGTCCTTGGCGCGGAAGTTCTGGACGATCACCTCCTGCACGTGGTGGTACTCCCGGGCGAGGCGCCTGATCGCGAGGATCGACTCCACGCGGTCGGCCGGCGTCTCGCCGATGCCGACGAGGATCCCCGTCGTGAAGGGCACGCCGACCCGGCCCGCGTCCTCGACCACGCGCAGGCGCACGGCCGGGTCCTTGTCGGGCGAGCCGAAGTGGGGTCCGCCCGGCTCGGTCAGCCGCGTCGAGGTGGACTCGAGCATCATCCCCATCGAGGGTGCGACCGGCTTGAGGCGCTGCAGGTCGGACCAGCTCATGACGCCGGGGTTGAGGTGGGGGAGCAGCCCGGTCTCCTCCAGCACCCGGATCGCGGCGGCGCGGACATACGCCAGGGTGTCGTCATACCCCTTGCTGTCCAACCACTCTCGTGCCGCCGGCCACCGGTCCTCGGGGCGGTCGCCGAGGGTGAACAGGGCCTCCTTGCAGCCCTGCGCCGCGCCCTCGCGGGCGATCTCGACCACCTCGTCGAGCGACAGGTAGGGAGCCTCGACGCGTCCTGGCGTGGTCGCGAACGTGCAGTAGTGGCAGCGGTCGCGGCACAGGCGCGTCAGCGGGACGAAGACCTTGCGGGAGTAGGTGACCGTGCCGGGTCGCCCCGCCTGGACCATCGCGGCGTCGCGGACCCGTCCGGCCACCGAGCACAGCGCCTCAAGGTCCGTCCCTCGCGCCCCGAGCAGCACCTCGGCCTCGGCGGCGTCGAGCGCCTTGCCGTCCCGCGCTCGGGCGAGCGAACGCCGCATCGCGTTGCTGGACCTGGTCTCCTCCGTCATGCGCTGCAGGCTACGTCAGGGGTCCGACAGACCCCTCGGGCGGTCCGCGGGGCGGCGAACGGGCTGCCCGGCGGGATTGGCTGATGGGGTGGGGGCTGCACTAGCATGAGGACCGGCCCCCCGCGTGGTGGTACCTCTCCCAACTCCCCCAGGGCAGGAATGCAGCAAGGGCAAGAGAGCTCTTCCAGGTGCGCGGGGGGTCTTCTCATGCCCCCCTCCTGCCGGTGGACCAGCGCGTATGCCGTCACGGCCACCGCAGGCCGGCGCGACGGCATACCCCTTGTCAGAGGCGACCACTAGGGTCGTTCTCGTGAGCACAGCCCTCTACCGCCGCTACCGCCCCGAGACGTTCGCCGACGTCATCGGGCAGGAGCACGTGACCGAGCCCCTGATGCAGGCCCTGCGATCCGGTCGGGCCAGCCACGCCTACCTGTTCAGCGGTCCGCGCGGCTGCGGCAAGACGACCTCCGCCCGCATCCTCGCGCGCTGCCTCAACTGCGAGCAGGGACCGACCGACACCCCCTGCGGCACGTGCGAGTCGTGCGTGGCCCTGGCGCGCGGTGGCGCGGGATCGGTCGACGTGATCGAGATCGACGCGGCGAGCCACGGTGGTGTCGACGACGCCCGTGACCTGCGGGAGAAGGCGTCGTACGGCCCGGCGCGCTCGCGCTACAAGGTCTACATCATCGACGAGGCGCACATGGTGACGCCGCAGGGCTTCAACGCGCTGCTCAAGATCGTCGAGGAGCCGCCCGAGCACGTGAAGTTCGTCTTCGCGACGACCGAGCCGGACAAGGTCATCGGCACCATCCGCTCGCGCACCCACCACTACCCCTTCCGGCTGGTGCCGCCCGCCCGGCTGACCGACTACCTGCAGGAGCTGTGCGACACCGAGGGCGTGCAGGTGGCGCAGGGCGTGCTGTCCTTCGTCGTGCGCGCGGGTGGCGGCTCGGTCCGTGACTCCTTGTCCGTGCTCGACCAGCTCATGGCGGGCGCCGGCGACGAGGGGCTGACCTACGAGCGGGCCGCGGCGCTGCTCGGCTTCACCGAGGTCGAGCTGCTCGACGCCACCGTCGACGCGCTCGCCGCCGCCGACGGGGCCGCCGTGTTCCGTCAGATCGACAAGGTCATCGAGTCGGGCCAGGACCCGCGCCGCTTCCTCGAGGACCTGCTCGAGCGGCTGCGTGACCTGATCATCGTCCTGGCCACCGACCAGGGCGCGGCCGCCGTGCTGCGCGGCGTGCCCGAGGACCAGCTCGAGCGGATGCGCTCGCAGGCGGCCGGCTTCGGCGCCGGGGCACTGTCCCGCGCCGCCGACGTCGTCAACACCGGCCTCACGGAGATGACCGGCGCCACCTCGCCGCGCCTGCAGCTCGAGCTCATCTGCGCCCGGCTGCTGCTGCCCGGGGCCGCCGGCGAGCAGGGGTATGCCGCCCGCATCGACCGCCTCGAGCGCCGCATGGAGCTGGGGGGTGGCCACCCCGCGTCCGCCGAGCCGGGTGCCGATTCGCGTGGGGTCTCGGACTCGCGCCAGGGTGGTCTGAGCGGTGCCGAGGCCGCACGCGCCGCCGCCCGGCGTCCCGCCGACTCCTCCGCTCCGGCAGCCGCGGCTGCAGCCTCCCCGTCACGAGCCCAGTCCTCGTCCCAGGCGCAGGGGCAGCCCCATTCCCAGCCGCAGGCGCCTGCTGTGCCTGCACCGTCGTCCCCGTCGTCGAGCTCGGCCCCCTCGCCGACCGTGAGCTCGTCGCCGTCCCCCGTTGCCGAGCAGGGGGAGGAGCGTCGTGAGCAGGTGGCGGCCGACGCCTCGAGGGTCAGCGACGAGCCGCCGCCCGCCCAGCCCACCCCGGGTGACGTGCCTCGCAGCGGTGGCGTCTCGGCCGAGGAGCGCGAGGCGCTGCAGCAGGAGCAGGTGCGCGAGACCCGGCCGGCAGCCGCACACCCGCAGAGCGCACCCCAGACTCACGGCGGGGTCGACGCCGACATGCTCCGTCGCGCCTGGCCCGACGTGCTGGCGACCGTGTTCAAGGAGAAGCGCGTGACCTGGACGATGCTGTCCGAGCACGCCCAGATCATGGAGTTCGACGGCCGCCGCGTGGTGCTCGGCATCAACAATCCCGGAGTGGCCCAACGCTTCGCGACCAGCAAGGTCCACGCCGAGGTGGTGCGTCAGGCGCTCATCGACGTGATCGGCGTGGACGCCCAGGTCGAGGGCGTGCCCCTGGCGTCGCACGCCAGCGGCGGCGGTGGTGGCCACGGCGCACCGCGTCAGCAGGCGCCCCGCCCGGCGACGGCCGAGCCTTCGGCGCCACCGGACCACGCTGGCTCCGGGCCCGCAGCTCCGGCGCACGGGGGCGGTCGGTCACAAGGGGGCTCACCGGCCCACGACGATGCCCCCTCCCCGGAGATGCGCGAAGCCATGGGGATGGGCGGTGCGCCGTCCCGCGGCGACGACAGCTCGGGAGGCTGGGCGGCAGGTTCCCCTGCTCCTGACTGGGCGACGCCCTCCCCTTCGGCGGCGGAGTCGGATCCGGCGACCGGCCCCTCGTCGGCATCACCCCCAGCAGCAGCCGCACCGGGATCACGCGCCCCCGGCGGTGGAGAGACCGGAGATTCACGCGGCCCAGGGCAGGCCGGAGACTCACGCGGCTCCGGTCAGACCTCCGACCGGCCCGCGCGACCTTCCGCAGCTGGTGAGCCGCGCGACGAGGACGAGCCGGTCGACCCCGAGTCGGTTCCGGTCGACGAGGCGTCGTTGTCGCCCTACCAGCGCGCGATGCGCCGGGCCGCTGCCCAGGAGGGACGTCAGGGCCAGGGTCGTCAGGTCAAGCGGGTCTCCGACGAGGACGTCAGCACCGACGACGAGAGCGTCGACGGGGGTGCCGCCGGGCCGGCGGTCATCGCCAGCATCCTCGGCGGCAAGGTCATCGAGGAGCGCACCCCCTGACGGTGGCGCGCATGGCGGTGGGACCGGCATACGGACGCGGTGCGCGCCAGCAGGTCTGTCCCCACGCACGGGACCGCTAGGCTCGGCCCGCACGCCCGTTCCGTCGACTGCGAGGGTCCATGTTCTACCGACTCGTCCACTCGGTGCTCAAGCCGGTGACCCACGCGATCTATCGACCGCACATCGACGGCATCGACAACGTCCCCCGGCGTGGGCCGGTGATCCTGGCGAGCAACCACCTGTCCTTCATCGACAGCTTCGTGATCCCGCTGGCCGCGCCGCGTCAGGTGGCCTTCCTCGCCAAGGCGGAGTACTTCACGGGCACGGGCGTCGCCGGGGCGATCCGTCGCGAGATGTTCGAGGCCGTCGGCGCGATCCCGGTCGACCGCGACTCGTCCCGCGCCGCGCAGCAGTCGCTCGAGGCGCAGCTGGAGGTCCTCCGCCGCGGCGGTGCCACCGGCATCTACCCGGAGGGCACGCGATCGCGCGACGGTCGTCTCTACAAGGGCAAGACCGGAGCGGCCTGGCTGGCGCTGCAGGCGGGCTGCCCGATCGTGCCGGTCGGCCTGATCGGCACCCCCGACATCCAGCCCGTCGGCGCCCGGTGGCCCCGGATCGCCAAGGTCACCGTCAAGTTCGGCACCCCCATCGAGGTGGCGGGGCGCTTCGTCGGCGTCCCCGCGGCCAAGGCCCGCCGCCAGGTCACGGACGAGGTGATGGCGGCGATCCACGCGCTGACCGGCCAGGAGCTCGCGGGCACGACCAACGACCGCTCCGCCCAGGCCTGACCAGCACCGCCGCGGGCCAGCGTTCGTGAGCTGGGAGCGCGCGTTGTGCGGGTTGGGGGCGCCAGGAGCGTGCGTTTGTGAGATGGGAGCGCACGTTGTGCGGGTTGGGGGCGCCAGGAGCGTGCGTTTGTGAGCTGCGAGCGCGCGTTGTGCGGGTTGGGGGCGCCAGGAGCGTGCGTTTGTGAGCTGCGAGCGCGGAGAGTGCACGGTGTTGCGGGCGTGGGCGTGCCGGGTCAGCCGGCGGCGTTGAGCTCGTCCCGCCAGCGCAGCCAGGGCTCCACGTGCTCCATCGGGTAGTCCGGCCCGCTGATGCCCATCGTGAAGGTCGTCGCGCCCAGCTCGAGCAGCGGCGTGCCCTCCACCTCCGGGGCCTCGGGTTGCCGCCCGTCACGCCCACGTCCGCCGACGCCGACCGACATCTCGATCTCGGCGGGGTCCCGCCCGACCGCGGCGCAGTGGTCGCGGAGCACCGACGCCTTGTGCGCGAGCTCCTCGCCCGTCGCGAAGGTGTGCCAGATGTCGGCGTGCTGCGCCACGATCCGCAGCGTCTTGCGCTCGCCGCCACCGCCGATGAGGACGGGGATGTCGCGCGTGGGCGGCGGGTTGAGCGCCGCCCACCGCGCCTTGATGCGGGGCATCGACTCCGCGAGGTCGTCGAGCCGCGAGCCGGCGGTGCCGAACTCGTAGCCGTACGCGTCGTAGTCGCGCTCGAACCAACCCGAGCCGATGCCGAGGATCAACCGGCCGTCGCTGACGTGGTCGACCGTGCGGGCCATGTCGGCGAGCAGGTCGGGGTTGCGATAGCTGTTGCACGTCACCAGGGGCGCGAGCTGCACCCGCGTCGTCTGCTCGGCCCACGCGGCGAGCAGCGTCCAACACTCGAAGTGCGCGCCGTCCGGGTCACCGTTGAGCGGGTAGAAGTGGTCCCAGTTGTAGACGATGTCCACGCCGAGGTCCTCGGCCCGGCTGACGGCGTCGCGGAGCTGGGCATAGGTGGCGTGCTGAGGCTGCAGCTGCAGCCCGATGCGGATGGGACGCGAGGCAGCGGCGGTCGTCATACGGTCAACTCTGGCCGACGAGCGCGGACCCCACCACCCGAGCCCGACAACCTCGCTCCCGGGGAGCCCGGTCACTCGCGATCGTCAGCCCGGCGCGACGGGGTTTGTCGGTGGCAGGGCATAGGCTCGCGGATGTGTATGAGGGTGCTGTCCAGGATCTGATCGACGAGCTCGGGAGACTTCCCGGCGTCGGTCCCAAGAGTGCGCAGCGCATCGCGTTCCACGTGCTGCAGGCCGACCAGGCCGACGTGCAGCGACTCGTGGACGCGCTCGTGCAGGTCAAGGCCAAGGTGCGCTTCTGCGTGGTGTGCGGCAACGTCGCCGAGGCCGAGCAGTGCCGCATCTGCCGGGACCCTCGCCGCGAGGCGGGTCTGATCTGCGTGGTCGAGGAGCCCAAGGACGTCGTCGCGATCGAGCGGACCCGCGAGTTCCGGGGGCGCTACCACGTGCTCGGCGGCGCGATCAGCCCGATCGACGGCATCGGCCCGGACGACCTGCGCATCACCGAGCTGATGGCCCGGCTCGGCAGCACCGAGATCACCGAGATCATCATCGCCACGGACCCCAACCTCGAGGGCGAGGCCACCGCGAGCTATCTCGCGCGCCTCCTCGGGCCGATGGGGCTCAAGGTCAGCCGCCTCGCCAGCGGTCTGCCGGTGGGTGGAGACTTGGAGTACGCCGACGAAGTCACGCTCGGGAGGGCGTTCGAGGGTAGGAGGATGCTCAATGTCTGACCGGACGATGGCCGACGACCTGGCCGCGGTGGAGCGCCAGACCGCTGAGGACGTGCGCGCCTTCTGCGACATCGTGACCGACGTGGCCAGGGGTGATGCGCCCGACTCCGCGATCCCCTTCCTGCTGCTGGGCCTCTCGCAGGTGCTGCTGACGGGTGCGCGCCTCGGGGCCATCCAGGACGTGGTGCTGGTCGAGAAGTTCGAGCCCGACCCCGGACCCGACGTCGACACGGACCCGGTCCGCGACGGTCTGGCGCGGTTGTTCGAGGGTCTGGACGAGTATGCCGACGTCGTCGACCCGGTCACCTCCGTCGAGCTGACCGCGGGATCCCTGTCCAACGACCTGGCCTCGATCGTCGTCGACCTGGTCCACGGCCTGCAGCACCACGAGGCCGGGCGTCCGGTCGAGGCGCTGTGGTGGTGGCAGTTCTCCTACCTGTCCTCGTGGGGGGACCGGGCAGCGTCGGCGCTGCGCGTGCTGCAGTCGGTGCTGTCCCACATCCGGCTCGACGCCGACGAGGAGATCGTGGCCGAGGCGGAGTTCGACGCGCTGCACACCTGAGTCAGCGGTCGAAGATCCGCGTCAGGTGATCCACCGCTGACGCCACGCCGTCCTCGGCGCGCACCTGCTCGCCGAGCCTGGCGGCCGCGACGCCGCACCCGGGTGACAGAGCGGCTCGTATGCCGTCCGCTAGCCGCTCCGCGGTGAGCTCTCGTCGCGCGATGGCCGCCGGCCCGCAGCCGAGCGCGTCGACGCGCCGCCCCCAGTAGGCCTGGTCGCCCATGTGCGGCACCACGACCTGCGGAACCCCGGCGCGAAAGGCCGCCCCGGTCGTGCCCGCCCCGCCGTGCCCGACCACGGCCGCCATACGGGGAAAGAGCCAGTCGTGGGGTGCGCCCTCGACGGTGAGCGCGTCGTCGCCGGTCACGTGCAGGTCGGCGTTGCCGCGCAGGACCACGGCACGCACGCCCGCGGCCCGGACGGCCTCGGAGAGCAGCCGCGAGCTGGCCTCGGGGTCGGCCGCGCTCATCGACCCGAAGCCGACGTAGACCGGCGGCGGACCCGCCTCGAGGAAGTCGACGATCGTCGGGTCGGCGACGCGGCCGGGGACGTGGCCGCCGCCGTCGTCGAGGCCGGCGCCGCCCCGGAGCGTCCAGAAGCCCGTGACCTGCACGGGCATCGGCCAGTCGGGCGCCGGCGGCACGACGTGGGGACTCACCGCCATGAGCGTCGGCGTGGAGCGGATGTCGTGGAGGAGCTGACGCGGGCCGGGGCGCCGCAGGCCCAGGCGCCGGCGCAGCTCGGCCGCCACCGGCGCGATGACCGGTTGGACGGCCGTGGACGTGAGGGCGCCGACGGCCCGGTTGAGGATCGTGCGGCGGCCGGGGAGGGCGGCATACACGTAGGACGAGCCGAGCGAGGTCTGCAGGACCGGCGCGAACAGCGCGATGGCGTGACCGATCCCGGTGGCGCGGGCCAGCGCCCACCCGGCCTCGAAGGTCAGCGTGCTCGACAGCAGCACGTCGTGGTCGGGCGCCGCGCGCAGCAGGGTGGTGGAGACGACGTCGGCGGCCAGGGTGCTGACCTCGTGCATGAGCCGCAGCTCGGCGACGGTGCTGCGGGACGTGCCCCCGAGCCACCGGCGGCCGAGGTCGGTCCGGGACAGCTCGGCCACCGACACGCCGAAGTCCGTGTAGCCGAGCCCCGCCTCGCGGATCCACGCCTCGAAGTCCAGGGTCGCGGCCACGGTGACCTCGTGCCCCGCGGCGCGCAGGCCGAGCCCCAGGGCGACGAAGGGCTGGACGTCGCCGCGCGAGCCCCACGCGAGCAGCAGGTAGCGCACCTCCTGAACCTACCCGAGGCGGTCACATCGGCCCGCCTTCGCACGCCAGGCCGATGTGACCGCCTGAGGTAGGTCCATCGGCCTGGGTTCGACCCGACATCTCGGGATGCGGCGCTGACCAGGCGCGGCGGCTGCGCTCGCTAGGCTGGCACCGCCCCATCCCCGTCCCGAGAGGCGACACCGTGAGCCTGGTGGTCATGAAGTTCGGCGGTTCCTCCGTCGCGGACGCCGACAGCGTCAAGCGTGTCGCCCGCCGGATCGTCGAGACCAAGAAGGCCGGCAACGACGTCTGCGTCGTGGTCAGCGCCATGGGTGACAGCACCGACGAGCTCATCGACCTGGCGACCCAGATCAGCCCGCTGCCGCCGCTGCGCGAGATGGACATGCTCCTCACCGCCGGCGAGCGCATCTCGATGGCCGTGATGGCGATGGCGATCGCCAACCTCGGCTACACCGCCCAGTCGTTCACGGGCAGCCAGGCGGGCATCATCACCGACGAGCAGCACGGCAAGGCCCGCATCCTCGACGTAACGCCGGGGCGGATCCGCGGGGCCATGGACAACGGCCACATCGCGATCGTCGCCGGCTTCCAGGGCGTCTCGCAGGAGACCAAGAACATCACCACCCTCGGCCGCGGCGGCTCGGACACCACGGCCGTGGCGCTGGCGGCGGCGCTCGAGGCGGACGTCTGCGAGGTCTACACCGACGTCGACGGCGTCTTCACCGCCGACCCCCGCATCGTCCCGACGGCGCGCAAGCTCGACCGCGTGTCCAGCGAGGAGATGCTCGAGCTGGCCGCCAACGGCGCCAAGATCCTCATGCTGCGCTGCGTCGAGTACGCCCGCCGCTACAACCTCCCGATCCACGTGCGGTCGTCCTTCTCCCACAAGGAGGGCACCCTCGTCATGGACCACCCCGAAGGAGCAGACGTGGAAGCATCCCTGATCTCCGGAGTCGCGCACGACCGCAGCGAGGCCAAGATCACGATCGTCGGCGTGCCCGACAACCCGGGCAAGGCCGCCGAGGTCTTCGAGGCGCTGTCGCAGGCGGGCGTCAACATCGACATGATCGTGCAGAACGTCTCGGCCGTGGAGACCGGCCTGACCGACATCTCCTTCACCCTGCCCAAGACGGACGGCCCGCAGGCGGCCCAGTTCCTCGGCCGGGTCCAGGACCGCGTCGGGTTCCGGTCGCTGCAGTATGACGACCAGATCGGCAAGCTCTCGCTCGTCGGCGCGGGCATGAAGTCCAACCCCGGGGTGTCGGCGACCTTCTTCCGGGCGCTGGCCCAGTCGGGCATCAACATCGAGATGATCTCCACCTCGGAGATCCGCATCTCGGTCGTCACCCGCGACGACCAGCTCGACGACGCGGTGCGCGCCGTCCACACGGCGTTCGGGCTGGACAGCGCGTCCGGTGAGGCCGTCGTCTACGGCGGCACCGGACGCTGACGCCTGGCGGGCCTTCCGCCATACCGAGCTCGCTTGCTGCACTAGGAGACTGACATGAGCACTGGAGTCAACCTCGGCGTCGTCGGCGCCACCGGCCAGGTCGGCACCGTCGTCCTGCGGATCCTCGAGGAGCGCGACTTCCCGGTCGCCTCGCTGCGGCTGTTCGCCTCGGCGCGCTCCGCGGGCAAGACCCTGACCTATCGCGGGCAGGAGATCACGATCGAGGACGCCTCGACCGCCGACCCGAGCGGCCTGGACATCGCGATCTTCTCCGCGGGCGCCACGACCTCCAAGGCCCAGGCGCCGCGCTTCGCCGAGGCCGGGGTCGTCGTGGTCGACAACTCCTCCGGCTGGCGCAAGGACCCCGAGGTCCCGCTGGTCGTCTCCGAGGTCAACCCGGACGCGATCAAGGACCGCCCCAAGGGCATCATCGCCAACCCCAACTGCACGACCATGGCCGCGATGCCGGTGCTCAAGCCCCTCGCGGACGAGGCCGGCCTGCAGCGGCTCGTGGTCTCCAGCTACCAGGCCGTGTCGGGCTCCGGTCTCGCCGGCGTCGAGGAGCTGGCCGGCCAGGTGCGCCGCGGCACCGACGCGGGCGAGGGCGCCATCGAGGGCCTGACCCACGACGGGTCGGCCGTCGACCTGGGCGAGCCCGCCACGTACGTCGCCCCCATCGCCTACAACGTCCTGCCGATGGCCGGCTCGATCGTCGACGACGGCTCGCTGGAGACCGACGAGGAGCAGAAGCTCCGCAACGAGTCGCGCAAGATCCTCGCCCTGCCCGAGCTGCGCGTCTCCGGCACGTGCGTGCGCGTCCCCGTCTTCAGCGGCCACTCGCTGTCGATCAACGCCGAGTTCGACCGCCCCATCTCGGTGCAGTGGGCCACCGAGCTGCTGGCGTCCGCGCCGGGCGTCGAGCTGCGCGACGTGCCGACGCCCCTCGAGGCGGCGGGCGCCGACCCGTCATACGTCGGGCGCATCCGCCAGGACCAGTCCGTCGACGACGGCAAGGGCCTCGTGCTGTTCGTCGCCAACGACAACCTGCGCAAGGGCGCGGCGCTCAACGCCGTCCAGATCGCCGAGCTGGTGGCCGCCGAGCTGGGGTTGCGCACCGCCTGACCCGGCCGCCGCGCACCCGGCGCCCGCACGCCCAAAGATCGTGAGTGTTTCCTC
>NZ_DCYC01000107.1:0-22482 GCF_002330965.1 Arsenicicoccus sp. UBA2120 | reverse complement strand
GAGGAAACACTCACGATCTTTTGTGGTGGGGAGGGTCAGGGGACGGTGGCGATGATCTCCAGCGCCCGCTTGCGGTCCTCGAGGCCCTGCGTGGCGTTGGTGACCATGAGCTCGTCCGCCTGGGCGTGCTCACGGAACTCCGCGAGGTAGCGCGCCACCTCGGCCCCGTCACCGACCGCCGTGTAGCGCATCATGTGCTGCACCTGCTGCCCGAAGGCCGTCCCCATCGCCTCGTCCACCTGCTCCTCGGTGAGCTCGGTGCCGCGGCGGCCGGCCATGGTCCGCAGCCGCTGGCGGCGCACCAGGCGGGCCTGCTCCTCGGCCGCGGCCGTGTCGTCGGCCGCGATGACGTTGAGCGCGGCGATGACATAGGGCTCGGCGAGCTGCTCGGAGGGCTGGAAGCGCTCGCGATAGACCTGCACGGCCTGCTCGAGCGCGTCGGGCGCGAAGTGGCTGGCGAACGAGTAGGGCAGGCCGAGCGCCGCCGCGAGCTGGGCGCCGAACAGCGACGACCCGAGGATGTAGAGCGGGACCTGCGTGCCCCAGCCGGGGTAGGCGTGGATGCCCGGGATCAGGCTGTCCTGCGACAGGTAGCCCTGCAGCTCCTGGACGTCCTGCGGGAACTGGTCGGAGGCGCGGGGGTCGCGGCGCAGCGCACGCAGCGTCTGCTGGTCGGTGCCGGGGGCGCGGCCGAGCCCCAGGTCGATGCGGCCGGGGTGCAGCTCGGCCAGGGTGCCGAACTGCTCGGCGATGACCAGCGGGGAGTGGTTGGGGAGCATGATGCCGCCGGCGCCGACGCGGATGGTCGAGGTGGCCGACGCGACGTGACCGATCAGCACCGACGTCGCCGCGGACGCGATGGTCCGCATGTTGTGGTGCTCGGCGAACCAGATGCGCTCGAACCGGCCCGTCTCCTCGGCCTTCTGCGCCAGGGCGACGCTCTCGAGGAGCGCGTCGCGCGTGCTCTGGGCGGGGGCGACGAACGCCAGGTCAAGGATCGACAGGGGAGTGGCCATGTGGTGGACAACCGGTCGGGCGCGGCGAGGATTCCCGGCGCCCGTGGACCAGCCCGTCCACCAGCCCGTATGCCGACCCGCCCGCCGCCACACGGGGCGGATTCGGGGTGGCGGCGACGCGCGCGGGCTCAGCGCACGACCGGAGGGCCCACGTAGCGCGCCGACGGGCGGTAGATCTTGGTCGTCGTCGCCTGCTCGAGGACGTGCGCGCTCCACCCGACGACCCGGCTGACGGCGAAGGTCGGCGTGAACATCGAGCGCGGGATCCCGCAGCGCTCCATGACGACGCCGGCGTAGTACTCGACGTTGGCGTAGAGCCGGCGCCCGGGCTTGAGCTCGGCGAGCGTGTCCTCGACGACCTGCTCGACGGCGACCGCGAGGTCGACGAGCGGTCCACCGAGGCGCTGCGCCTCGGCCTTGAGCATCTCGGCCCGGGGGTCGTGCGTGGTGTAGACGGCGTGCCCGAACCCCATGATCCGGTCGCCGGCCGCGACGCGCTCGCGCACCCAGGCGGGTGCCCGGTCGACGGTGCCGATCTGGTCGAGCGCCTCGAGGGCCCGGTCGGGTGCGCCACCGTGCAGCGGTCCGGAGAAGGCCCCGAGCGCCGCGCACAGGGCCGACCCCACGTCGGCGCCCGAGGACGCGACGACCCGGGCCGCGAAGGTCGAGTTGTTGAAGCCGTGGTCGACCGTCGCGACGAGGTAGCGGTTGATGGCGCGCTCCACCTCCGGCGTGGGGCGCTGGCCGGTGACCATCCACAGCCAGTCGGCCGCGGCCGAGAGCGTGGGGTCGGGGGCGACGGCGGGGAGCCCGGCGCCGCGTCGGTGCAGCGCGGCGAGGATCGTCGGGGTGGCGGCGGCCAGGCGCAGTGCCTCGGCCCGGACGGCGGCGGGCGAGGCGCCATACGTGGGGGGTGAGCCCGTGGCGAGGTGCGAGAGGACGGTGCGCAGCTGGGCGAGGGGCGCGCCCGTGATGCCGGTCGAGGCCTCGCGGTCGACGAGGTCGAGCGTCGCGTCGTCGAGGACCCGCAGCGGCGCGAGCTCCTCGGCGAAGGCGCGGGCCTCGTCGGGTGTCGGCAGGTCGCCGGTGAGGAGCAGGTGCCAGACCTCCTCGAGGGTGCAGCGCTCGACGAGGTCCAGCGCCGAGTGCTCGCGGTAGTGGTAGAAGCCCTCGGCGCCACGCACGTCGCCGACGGTCGTGTCGGCGACGACGAGGCCCTTGAGCCCGGGTGGGACGGCGATCTGACGGGTGTCGGTCATGTTGATACGGTCGGCCTGCTATCAATGTGTTGTCAACGTTGATCGCGTGCATGGTTGATCCTGTCAACGTCGCCTGATCGCCCCTCGGAGGTCGTATGCCGAACCGCCCCGCCCCGGATCGCGAGCTGCTGACCACGGCCCAGGTCGCTCGTCTGCTGGGGGTCAAGACCCAGACCGTCTACGCCTACGTGAGCCGGGGGCAGCTCCGGCCGACGCACCGTGACGGCCGGCGGGCGAGCTACTTCGCGCCGGAGGACGTCGAGGCGCTGCAGGGGCGTTCGGGCACGCTCGGGCGGGGGACCGGGCTCGCGGAGTCGGTGCGCACGACCATCACGCGGCTCGAGGGCGACCGGCTCGCCTATCGGGGGCGCGACGCGTCCACCCTGGCGGAGGCGGCCTCGGTGGAGGAGGTGGCGGGCCTGCTGTGGGGCGGTGACGAGCCCGTCTCGCTGGTCGTGGACGAGGAGGCCCTGGCCGACGTCCGCGACGGGCTGGCGGCCCTGCCCGAGGGTGCTCGCCTCGTCGAGCGGCTGCGCCTGGCCGTGCTGCTGCTGACCGCGCGCGACGCGCGACGCCACGACCTCGACCCGGCGGCCGTGCGGGAGCGGGCCGGGCTCCTGATCGCCACCGCCACCGCCGCGCTCCTCCCCCGCGAGGCGTGGGGGTCGGCATACGAGGGCTCCGACCAGGCGACGCGGTGGACGGCGGTCGTCGGCGGCGACCCCGACGACGAGGCGCTCGTGGACCTCGTGCGGCGGGCGCTCGTGCTCCTCGCCGACCACGACATGGCCGCGTCGACGACGGCGGTGCGGGTGAGCGCCAGCGTGCGCGCCGACCTGGGGTCGTGCCTGCTGGCGGGGCTGAGCGCCATGGACAGCCCGCTGCACGGGTCTGCCGGGGTCCAGGCGCGGCTGCTCCTCGAGGCGGCGGTCGCCGACCCGCCCAGGACGCTGGGGCGGGTGCTGGCGGACCCGTCGGCGGCGGCGGGTTTCGGCCACCGGATCTATCGCGAGAGCGACCCGCGGGCCGAGCACCTCCTGGGCAGGCTGCGGGTCGCGGGGCTGGGGGCGCTGGAGGGGCCGGCGACGCTGCTCGAGGAGGGGCTGTGGGAGCGGCACGGCCTGTTCCCCAACAGCGACTGGGCGCTCGCGGTGCTCGCCCACCGCCACGACCTGCGGGTGGACGCACCGGAGGCGGTGTTTGCGGGGGCCCGCCTGGTGGGGTGGGTGGCCCACGTGCTGGAGGAGTATGCCGAGGAGCCGCTGCGCTTCCGTCTGACAGGGGTCTACCAGGGGCCGCGATGAGACATCTGATGTGCCCGTTTGAGGGGGGACGTTTCGGGGGTTGGACCTGCGGATCTGTCCGTTGCGGCGAGGATCGTGCCCGAATTTCTGTGTTCTCTTCACTTTTGCTATTGACTGGACAGAAGCGGGCGCGCTTTACTGGTGCCACGGATCCTCGCCGTTGAGGGTCACCTTGTGAAAGGAACGGCCGTGGCTAGTACCACCGCTACCTCGGGCGGCGCAGAGCGCGTGTCGGCCCGCGTGCACGTCCAGAAGTTCGGGACCTTCCTGTCCAACATGGTCATGCCCAACATCGGCGCGTTCATCGCGTGGGGCCTCATCACCGCACTCTTCATCGAGAAGGGGTGGCTCAACTCCGGCGGAACCGGTGGCCTCGCCGCCAACAGCTGGGTGGCCCAGATCGGTGGTTGGGGTGACTTCAAGGACGGCGGCATCGTCGGTCCGATGATCACGTACCTGCTGCCCCTGCTCATCGGCTACACCGGCGGCAAGAACATCTACGACGTCCGCGGTGGCGTCGTCGGCGCCATCGCCACGATGGGCGTCATCGCCGGCACCGACATCCCGATGTTCATGGGCGCCATGATCATGGGCCCCCTCGGTGGCTGGACGATGAAGAAGATCGACGCCATCTGGGACGGCAAGATCAAGCCCGGCTTCGAGATGCTGGTCAACAACTTCTCGGCCGGCATCTGGGGCATGGTCCTCGCCATCTTCGGGTTCTTCGCCATGGGCCCGGTGGTCAAGGCGTTCAGCAGCGCCGCCGGCAGCGTCGTCGGCTACCTGGTGGACCACGGGCTGCTGCCGCTCACCTCGATCCTGATCGAGCCGGCCAAGATCCTCTTCCTCAACAACGCCATCAACCACGGCATCCTCACGCCGCTCGGCACCAACGAGGCCGTCCAGAAGGGCAAGTCGGTCCTCTTCCTGCTCGAGGCCAACCCCGGCCCCGGCCTCGGCCTGCTGCTCGCGTTCTCGCTCTTCGGCAAGGGGCTGGCCAAGGGCTCTGCTCCCGGCGCCGCGATCATCCACTTCTTCGGCGGCATCCACGAGATCTACTTCCCCTACGTGCTCATGAAGCCGAAGCTGATCGCGGCCGTGATCCTCGGTGGCATGGCCGGCGTGTTCACCAACGTGCTCTTCGGCTCCGGCCTGCGCGCCCCCGCTGCTCCCGGCTCGATCATCGCCGTGCTGCTGCAGACCGCCAGCGACAGCTACATCGGCGTCATCCTGTCCGTGATCGTCGCCGCGGCCGTGACGTTCGCCGTCGCCGCCTTCCTGCTCAAGACGGACCGGGCCGACGACGAGGGTGACCTCGCTGCCGCCACCGCCCAGATGGAGGCCAACAAGGGCAAGAAGTCCTCGGTCGCCTCGTCCCTGACCGGCGGAGCCGCCGGTGCGGGTGTCGGCACCGACGGCCACAGCGGCCCCATCCACAAGATCGTCTTCGCCTGCGACGCCGGCATGGGCTCGTCCGCCATGGGCGCCTCGGTCCTGCGCCGCAAGGTCAAGGCCGCGGGCCACGACGACGTCACCGTCGTCAACAAGTCCATCGCCAGCCTGGCCGACGAGTGGGACCTCGTGGTCACTCACCAGGACCTCACCGACCGCGCCCGTCAGCGGACCGGTTCGGCCGTCCACGTCTCCGTGGACAACTTCATGAACAGCCCGCGGTACGACGAGATCGTCGATCTCCTCGGTCGCACCAACGGCTCCCAGACCCCCGCGACCGTCGCTGCCCCCTCGGCGGCGGCCGCGGGCCCCACGTCCGGCGTCACGCACGACGCCACGTCCGGCGTCACGCACGACGCCACGACCGGCGCCCCGCAGGGCGGCGTCCTCGACCGAGACGGCATCGAGCTGTCGGGTCGGGCCCGCACCCGGGACGAGGCCATCGAGGAGGCCGGGCGTCTCCTGGTCGCGCAGGGCGCGGTCGACGACGCCTACGTCGCCTCGATGCACGAGCGTGAGCGCTCCGTCTCGACCTACATGGGCAACCTGCTGGCGATCCCGCACGGCACCAACGAGGCCAAGGCGTCGATCCGCCGCACGGCCCTGTCGTTCGTGCGCTACGCCCACCCGGTCGACTGGAACGGCAGCGAGGTGAAGTTCGCGGTCGGCATCGCCGGTGCCGGGGACGACCACCTCACCCTGCTGGCCTCGCTCGCCCAGGTGTTCCTGGACGAGCAGCAGGTGGCTCGCCTCGAGGCGGCGACGTCGCCCGAGGAGGTGCAGGAGATCCTCTCGACCGTGCAGGCGCAGGCCTGACACAGCCCCTGAGGACTCACCTCCACAGAACCCCACGAGGGGTCGCTGCGACTGATCGCGGCGGCCCCTCGTGGTATGTCTGCGTCAGGCCACCGACGCAGGCCAGCGGTGCCGGCGCCACGCGTCCCAGGTCGCGAAGCCGGCGGGTGGCGCATCGATCGGCTCGCTGCCGTCGAGCTCACCCGGGGTGGGGACCTCCATGGCGGCAGCCCACTGCGTCAGCTCCTCGTCGGACATCGGCCAGGTGGTGCGTGGCTCCTCGGCCTGGCGTCGGTCCAGCCGTCGGCGCTGCTCCTCGCGCGCGAGCTCGACGTAGCGCAGCTCCACCGTCGCCCCACGATCGAAGGCCGCCTGCCGGAGTGCGGACCGCTCGTCCCGGCTCCACAGGCCGAAGTCGATGACGACGTCGACCCCGAGCTCCAGGGCGCGGAGCCCGATCTCGACGAGGCGGCCCTCGATGACGGCCTGGGCCTCCGGTGGGTTGTCGGGCCCGTAGAGGGCGCGCACCCACTCGTCCTTGGTGAGGCGGAGCGCCTGGTGCTCGACCTCGAGGGCGCGGGCCACCGTGGTCTTGCCGGTCCCGGGCAGCCCGACGGTCAGGTACAGGGTGGCCCGCCGCATCGTCACCGGCCGCGGCACAGCCGGATGAACGCGCCCAGCTGCAGCAGCTGCTCGGGGGTCTGCGGCGTGAGCTCGGTGAGTACGCTCGAGCGCACCACCACGGCAAGCCACTGGGCCCGCGAGATGGCGACGTTGAGCCGGTTGCGGTCCAGCAGGAAGTCGGCCCCGCGGGGCAGGTCGGCCAGGGCGGACGCGGTCATCGACATGATCGCCACGGGCGCCTCCTGGCCCTGGAACAGGTCGACCGTGCCGACCCGCACCTCGTCGAGGCCTGCGCGGTCCAGCGCCTCCCGCAGCGCGCCGACCTGTGCGTTGTAGGGCGCGACCACCACGAACCCGTCCTGCCCGAGCGGCTGCTCGTCACCGTCGGGCATAACGCGCCAGGGAGTCCCGAGCAGGCCCCGCACGACCTCGACGACCGCGTCGGCCTCCTCGGGCGAGGAGACGGAGTTGTCGTGGTGCTCGACCGTGACGACGCGCAGCCCGGGCTCGACGCCGCTCAGCGACCGGCCCAGGGTGACGGACTCCTCGGAGCGCAGACGCCCTGCGTAGGCCAGGTGCGAGATGGGCTCGCACACCGCCGGGTGCATCCGCCACGTGCGTTCGAGGAAGTACCCGAGCTCGGCGGGGAGGGTGTCGTGCCCGGCCGAGAGCCACCCGAGGGCGGACTCGTCGACGGGCTCGGGGTGGATGCCCTGGGACACCTGCGGCAGCTGCTGGGGGTCGCCGAGCAGCAGGAGCCGGGAGGTGCAGCGGGCCACGGCGAGGGTGTTGGCCAGGGAGTACTGGCCGGCCTCGTCGATGACCAGGACGTCCAGGTCGCCGTCGTCGACCGCGTTGAGGTTGCAGAAGTCCCACATCGTGCCGCCGACCACGCAGCCCCGGGATGCGGCCCGGTGCTCGTCGAGGAATCCCCGCACGGCGCGCGCGTCCTTGAGCGCCGTCCAGGAGGGGTCCTCGTGCTTGGTCTTGGGCTTGCAGACGTCATCGGCGGGGACGCCGACCTTGACGACTCTGTCGAGGACGTTCTCGACCACCGCGTGCGACTGGGCGACCACGCCCACCCGCCAGCCCAGCCGGACCAGAGCAGCGATGACGTGCGAGGCGACATAGGTCTTGCCGGTCCCTGGAGGTCCCTGCACCGCGAGGTAGGACCCGTCGAGCGCCGTGACGGCGGCCGTGATGGCGCCCACCGCGTCACCGTTCACCACGGGCGGCAGGCGGTCCAGCCCGCTGAGCCGGGGCGGCCGGCGACGCAGGACCTCGATGCCGGGGTGGGGCGGGAGCGCCGCGACCCCACCGGCCGCGTCCACCCGTGACGCCAGCGTCAGCAGCGCGTCCTGGATGGCCTTGACCATGGGGCCTGGTCCGACGGTCAGGGCCGCGGGCAGGTCGTCGTGCTCGTCAGCGCCCTTGGCGAGGCGTTCCTCGATGGTCAGGCGCAGCCGCCCGCCGGGGACCACCTCGGCCTCGGTGACCGCGAGGGTGCTGGTGGCTCCCATCGCTTCGGGGCTCGGCGCCTCGATGCTCACGGGGACGGGTGAGGGGTAGACGAGGAAACCGCCCCCCTCGCCCTTGCCGAAGGACATGCCCGGCTCGTGCCGACCCACCGCCGACAGCACCCGGCGGACGCTGCGCTTGCCGGGCGGCTTGCCCCAGTCCTCGACGACCTCGACGCGGTCCAGCACGACCGCGTCCCGCGAGGCGGGCCAGTCGTCGAGCGAGGACTGCAGCCGGTCGAAGTGCGCCCACCAGAAGGGCTTGCCCTCGCGCCGGTGGTAGTCGACGGCCGCGCCCACCATGGCGACCGCCTGGTCGTCCGCGTCGCGCTCGTCGGCCGGGCCCGCCAGCGCGAGGAGCCGGTCCACCACGACGGCGCCGGGATCGGCAGCCGGGGCGTCGCCCTCGGGCTCTACGTCGACCAGCGCTCCTTTGGGCGAGCGCTCCGTGGCGACGCCCGACTCGGCGAGCCGGTCGAGCAACCAGTCGCGCAGCCGCAGGGTAGAGACGCAGTCGTATTCGTTGTAGTCGGCGATGGACTGCAGCAGCCGGTCGGCCTCCTCGACGTCGCCGCGGGCCCGGGCCTCGGACCACCGGTGGTACTCGACGATGGAGTCGCCGGCCGTCGTGACCTCGCCACCGCGCAGGTCGTCGCCCATGTAGAGGGGCTCGAGCTTCTTGATGGAGTAGGACGGCTGCGAGACGCGCAGGGACCGCTTGACCACGGTGTAGAGGTCGACCAGGACGCCCTCCCGCAGCAGACGGTCGACGGCCTCCTCGCCGACACCGTGACGCCCGGCGAGGCGCAGCAGCGCCGTCCGCTCGTAGGCGGCGTAGTGGTAGATGTGCAGCCCCGGGTGGCGGGCCCGGCGCTCCTCGACGTAGGCGAGGAAGTCGATCAGCGCCTGCCGCTCTTCGCCTCGGTCGTGCGCCCAGAACGGCCGGAAGGTGCCGTCGGTCTCGACGACGCCGAAGAGGTACTCCAGGCCCTGGTCGCCCGCCTCGTCGCCGGCCCACATCGGGTCGCCCTCGAAGTCGAAGAAGATGTCGCCCTCGTCCGGGGCCGGGATCGCCCGGATCGCCTCGGGGGTGTGGACGTCGAACTCGACGGGCCGCGTCGAGCCGTCGGGCGGGCACTGCCGCACCTGCAGCCGTGCCTGCGCCCGCAGCTTGTCGAAGGTCGTCCGTGGCAGGTCCTCCACCGGCTCCTCGCACGCGGCGAGCTGGTCGATGGTGCTGATCCCGGCGGCGAGCAGCTTCTTGCGCTGCACCGCGCGGACACCCGCGACCTGCCAGACGTCGCGGGTGGCTGCCACCTCGGCGGCGCACACGTCGCAGGACCCGCAGGCCGTGATGCCGGGGGCGCCCCAGGCGACGGGCTCGGTGGCGGCCAGCCGGTCGGCGACCAGCGAGACGAGGTGGGCGCGGCGCTCGGCATACACCGCCTCGATCTCGGCCACCGGAAAGGTGGGCCGGGAACGGTCACCCAGCACGAGGGTCACCCGATCCGTCGGGTCGATGCCCCCACGGCGCAGCTGGTCGGCGTAGGCCGCCAGCTGCAGCAGCGCGGTGACCTTGGCGTGGCGCGCCAGCTTGGTGTCGTGCACCTCGTAGGCCGGATGCTCCGGGGTCCAGGAGTCGGCGCGCACGAGGAAGTCCGAGTAGCCGAGGAACTCCCCGTCGTAGAGGCAGCCCTGGTAGACCACGGGCACGCCCTCGCGCATCGCGGCGAAGGTCGCCTCCCGCGCCGCCCACAGCGCGATCGGCGTGGACCGCGGGTGCTCGATCCGGCGCACGCCCTCCGCGCCGTGCACGGCGAGCAGCCGCTCGAGCTCCACCTGCTCGTGCGCGTCACCGAGGGTCGCCAGCTGGTCCAGCATCGCGTCCGGTGCGGCCTCGGTGCGGGGCAGGCGCCCCAGCATCACGTCGAGCTGACGCAGCAACCCGAGCTCGCACGCCGATGCGCGAGACAGGTCCGTGGCGCTGATGACGATGCGTTCGCCGATCTGGTGCATGTCGACCCCCTTGGTCCTCTGCCAGGAACCTAGCAACGACCACCGACACACCCCCTCGGGGCATGAACCCGGACGTGTCGTCGTTGGCACGAAGACACCCCGAACGGAAAGGACTCCTCATGTCCCGCATCGCCGTCATCGGTGGCCACGGCAAGGTCGCCCTGCTCCTCGCCCCTCTCCTCGTCGCCGACGGTCACGAGGTCACCTCGATCATCCGCAACCCCGAGCACGCCGCCGACGTGGAGGCGACCGGTGCCACCGCGCGCGTCGCCGACGTCGAGCAGCTCGACACGGACGGCATCGCCGACGTGCTCCGCGGGCACGACGCGGTCGTCTGGTCCGCCGGCGCCGGCGGGGGAGACCCCGAGCGGACGTATGCCGTCGACCGCGACGCCGCGATCCGCTCGATGGACGCGGCCGGCCAGGCCGGCGTCCAGCGCTACGTGATGGTGAGCTACCACGGGGCCGGCCAGGACCACGGGGTGGACCCCGACGACGCCTTCCACGCGTACGCGCAGGCCAAGGCCGACGCCGACACCTACCTCAAGCGCACCGACCTCGCGTGGACGATCCTCGGGCCGAGCCGGCTCTCCCAGGACCCGGGCAGCGGTCGCATCGCCACCCCTGGCGTCAAGGACGCGGCCGTGTCGCGCGCCAACGTCGCCGCGGTGATCGTCGCGACGGTCGACCGGTCCGGCCTCACGGGCCAGACGATCGAGTTCAACGACGGCGACACCCCCATCGCGGAGGCGCTGGCCGACCTCGGCTGAGACCGAGCGAGATCGAACGAGATCGAGGCTCAGACCCTCCTAAACAGTGCACAACGCCGAGTTCCTGCCCGATATCGGGCAGGAACTTGTCGTATGACATCCCTCCGCCTCACGATCATCCTGTGCACGACCCCGACATCGTCGATCGCGTCGCCGCCTCGACCGGCCTGAGCCGCTCCGAGGCCGAGCGCGTCGTCGACGACGTCGTGGCCTGGCACCGGGAGAGCGTCGAGGATTACGTCCACCGCCGCCACGCCCACCTCAAGACCTACGGCACCCGCAACGCCGAGGCGTTCGCCATCATCGCGGACGAGCTGCGATCGCGGGTCGTCGCGGCGCCCGAGCTGTCCGAGCGACAGCTGCGGCGCATCATCTACGGCTGACCAGGAGATCACCCATGTGCGGCATCGTCGGATACATCGGATCCCAGCCCGCGGCACCCCTTCTCGTCGAGGGGCTGCAGCGGCTGGAGTACCGCGGCTACGACTCGGCCGGCCTCGCCGTGCTCGGTCGGACGGGAACCACGGTGGTGCGCACCGTCGGTCGCGTCCGCGGGCTCGAGGCTGCGCTGCCCAAGCGGCTCGCCGGCAAGGTCGGCATCGGCCACACCCGGTGGGCGACCCACGGACCCGCGGCCGAGCGCAACGCCCACCCGCACCGCAGCGAGGACGGTCGGATCTCGGTGGTGCACAACGGGATCATCGACAACGCCACCGCGCTGCGCGCCCAGCTCACCTCTGCCGGGGTGGAGCTCGCCAGCGACACCGACACCGAGGTCGTCGCCCACCTCGTCGCCTGCTCCGGCGCCGACACCCTCGAGGGCGCCGTGCTGGAGGCCCTCGACCGCATCACCGGCACCTACGCGCTCGCCGTGGTCGACGAGCGTCACCCGGACCGGATCGTGGTGGCCCGCAACGGCTCTCCGCTGATCATCGGCGTGGGGGACGGCGAGATGTTCCTGGCCTCGGACGTGGCAGCCCTGGTCCGTCATACGACCTCCGTGGTGCACCTCGACGACGGCGAGCTGGCGACCATCACCGCCACGGGCTTTCGCACGTTCACGGCCGACGGCGAGGACACCGGGCGCACGCCCGTCGAGATCGCCGTCGCCGCAGAGGATCTCGAGCTGGCCGGGCACGAGCACTACATGCGCAAGGAGATGCTCGAGCAGCCCGACAGCGCCGAGGCCGTCATCCGTGGCCGGCTCGACGAGCGCTTCGGCACCGCCCGGCTCGACGGCCTCAACCTCGCCCCGCGCGAGCTGCGCGGGTTCCGGCGCGTCAAGATCCTCGGCTGCGGATCCGCCTACTACGTGGGGCAGCTCGGCGCCCAGCTGCTCGAGGAGCTCGCCCGCGTCCCCGCCGATGCCGAGGCCGCCTCCGAGTTCCGCTACCGCAACCCCGTGATCGAGCCGGACACGCTCTACGTCGTCGTGTCGCAGAGCGGCGAGACCGCCGACACGGCCTTTGCCGTGCAGGAGGTCAAGCGCAAGGGCGGCCAGGTCGTCGCCCTCGTCAACGTCGTCGGCTCGACCATCGCCCGCGAGGTCGACGGTGGCATCTACCTGCACGCCGGACCCGAGATCGCGGTCGCCTCGACCAAGGCGCTCACCAACATGGCCATGGCCTTCGCGATGCTGGCGCTGCTCATCGGGCGCGTGCACGACCTGTCGGTCGCTGACGGCAAGCGAATCATCAACGGACTCAAGGCGATCCCCGCGCAGATCCGCGAGATCCTCGACCAGGAGGGCGAGATCGCCGAGCTCGCCCGCGAGATCGCCGGCTCCCAGAGCGCGTTCTACATCGGACGCGTGCGCGGCTTCCCGGTCGCGCGCGAGGGCGCGCAGAAGCTCAAGGAGGTCAGCTACATCCACGCCGAGGCCTACCAGACCTCCGAGCTCAAGCACGGCCCGCTGGCCCTGATCGACGAGTCCATGCCCACCGTCGCGATCATCCCCGACGACGACCTCACCGACCGCAACGTGGCCGCGGCCGAGCAGGTGCTGGCGCGCAAGGGCCCGCTCGTCGCCATCACCCACCCCGGAGTCGACCTGTCCCACCTCGGGATCCGCTCGATCGTCGTGCCTCGCAACGAGCCCGAGCTCGACCCGATCCTGCTGACCATCCCCACGCAGCTCATCGCCTACCACGCGGCCCTCGCGCTCGGCCACGACATCGACAAGCCGCGCAACCTGGCCAAGTCCGTCACCGTCGAGTGACGGCGCGGGGTCGTCTTGGCCGGCTGCCCCCGTCGCGAGCTCCATCCCCCGTCTGCGGCTGCGGCCCCGGTCTCGTGCTGCAGCCCGAGACCGGCGCCAGCGAGCAAGACGGTGGACAGGGCGCCAGACGCCACGTCGTGGACGCCCACCTCCGAGCGGCCCGGCGCGCCAGGTAGCGTCGCCGCATGAGCTCGACCTCCCTCCTGATCCACGACGTGCGCCCGGTCGGCCTCGACGGGCCCGCCGGCAGGGCGGCGTCGCTGTCGCGAGGCGAACCTGTCGAGCCGGTCGAGCCTGTTGACGTCTTGGTGATCGACGGGGTGATCCGCGAGGTCGGCCCACGCCTGACGGGTCGCGCGGGCCGAGGCGTCGACGTGCTCGACGCCGGTGGCCGCTTCGGCATACCGGGCCTGTGGGACCAGCACGTCCACCTCGACCAGTGGGCGCTGCAGCAGGTGCGGCTCGACACGACGCTCGCCACGGGGCCGGGCGACGTCGTCGAGCTGGTGCGCCGCCGGGTCGCGGAGCTCGGGACGGCCGACCGGACCAGCGTGGTCCAGGGCTGGGGACATCGCTCGTCGACCTGGGCCGGGGCTCGCACCGCCGCCGCGCTGGACGACGTCAGCGGCGAGCACCCGGTCGTCCTCATCAGTGGTGACGCCCATCACGGGTGGATGAACTCCGTTGCGCTGCAACGACTGGGCTTCCCGACCGGGGCTGGCGCGGGCGTGGTGGAGGAAGGGCCCTGGTTCGCGGCCTACGGGCGTCTGGGGGCGACCTTCGGGCCCGACCCGCACCTCGACGACGGACTTCGGACCGTGCTGCGATCGGCCGCCGAGCTCGGCGTCGTCGGTGTCGTGGACTTCGAGTTCGGCGGGGCGCTGGGGTCGTGGCCGGGCCGGGTGGCCGCGGGGCTGGACACGCTGAGGGTGCGGGCATCGACCTACGAGGACGGCCTGGCCGACGTGCTCGCCCGCGGTCTGCGCACCGGGGACTCGCTGGACGCGACCGGACTGGTCACCATGGGCCAGCTCAAGCTCATCTCCGACGGCTCGCTCAACACCCGTACGGCGCACTGCTGCTCGCCCTACCTCGACGGGACCGGACGCGGCGCGCAGAACTACTCGGCCGAGCAGCTGGTGGAGCTCCTCGGCCAGGCCGCCCGGGCGGGGCTCGAGTGCGCCGTGCACGCCATCGGGGACGCCGCGGTCGAGATCGCCCTCGACGCCTTCGCGGCGACGCGGGCACACGGCTCGATCGAGCACGCCCAGCTCGTGCGGTGGCCCGACGTGCCTCGGCTCGCGGCGCTGGGCCTGCGCGCCAGCGTCCAGCCCGCGCACCTGCTCGACGACCGCGACGTGAGCGACGGCTGCTGGGCCGACCGGACCGAACGCTGCTTCGTGCTGCGGTCGATGCTCGACGCCGGCATCGGGCTGGCCCTCGGGTCCGACGCCCCCGTGTCCCCGCTCGACCCCTGGCTCGCGATGGCTGCCGCGGTCCACCGTTCCGGCGATGACCGCGCGCCGTGGCACCCGGAGCAGGCCATCTCCGTGCGCGAGGCGCTCGCCGCCTCGGTCGACGGTCAGCGGCTCGTGCCCGGATCACGCGGCGACGTCGTCCTGCTCGACACGGACCCCCTTGCCCTGCAGGGGGACTCGCGCGAGGTTGCGCACGGGCTGCGGCGGATGCGCGCCGGCGCCACGATCGTCGCCGGCCGCCTGGTCCACGGCCTCTGAGCCGTATGCCGCGCGCACTGCCGCGTGCACAACTGCTGCACTACCGCGCACGCATACCGCGAATTCCGTTGTGGCACAGCGCGCGAGTGCCGCGACGCAGCCGGATGTGCAGCAGTTGATCGCGGGTAGCGCTCCAGCACCAGCCACCCAGCACCTCGGTAGCCACGAGGCGGGCCAGGGTCCTGTGGATGACGCGCTCGGCCGCCCGCCGGACCTGGGCATGCTGGTCCGATGCGCACCGTTGCCGAGATGATCGCCGAGCTGGGGCACGTCGCGACGTGGTCCGAGCTGCAGCCGCACGTCACCCGCCGCGCCGTCACCGCAGCGATGACGCGTGGCGAGGTCGAGCGCCTGAGCCGCGACCGCTATGCCACGCCCGGACTTCACGCCGCGCGGCGCGAGGCGGAGCGGCACCACGGGGTCGTGTCGCACCTCAGCGCCGCGGTGCATCACGGGTTCAAGGTGCGCACCCCGCCGGCGCGTCCGCAGGTCACGGTGCCGCGCACGCACCACGTGACCCGGGCGGACGAGGACTGCTGCGAGATCAGGCTCCGGCACCTGGGGCCGGGCGACCACGCGCAGGGAGTCACCACGCCCCTGCGCACGGTGGTGGACTGCGCACGCGACCTGCCGTTCGAGGAGGCGCTGTGCGTCGCGGACTCCGCCTTGCGCTCGAGCCTGGTCACCCCGGACGACCTGGTCTCGCTCGCACGCCGCGCGCGAGGGCCAGGTGCCCGGGCGCTGAGGCGGGTGGCGCAGCAGGCAGACGGTGGCTCGTCCGGTCCGATGGAGACGGTGCTGCGGGTCATCTCCCTCGACCGCGGCCTCGACCTGTCGACCCAGCTGCAGATCGTGGATCACGGCTTGTTCGCGGTCGTGGATCTGGGTGACCCCGCCCTGCGGCTCGCCGTGGAGGCCGACTCGTTCGCCTGGCACGGCGATCGCCGGGCCCTGGATCGTGACTGTCGCCGCTACGACGAGCTCGTCGTGTGGGGGTGGACGGTCCTGCGGTTCAGCTGGGAGCAGGTGATGATCGACCGCGACTTCGTCGAGTGGTGCTTCACGCACGTCCTCGACGGGAGGGACGGCATCTCCCCGCCCGTCCCCCCGCGTCCGGGGCGTCGCCGCCGCCCACTGTGACCAACTGCTGCACATCGGATGGCGTCACCGACGAATTCCGTTGCAGCACAATGACTAGGTGCGAACGTGACCCCCTATCTGCAGCAGTTGGTCGCGCGGGAGCGACCACAGTGCCGGCTCGCCCGCCGGCCGCACGCCCGCCGGCCGCACGCACGCCCGCCCGCCCGCCGGACGCACGCACGCACGCCAACGGCCCGCCCACACGAGGTGGACGGGCCGCCGGCCGGCAGGACGCGGGTCAGGCCGCGTTGTCGGCGTTGTCGGGGTTCTGCGCCCACAGGTCGGGGCCGAAGACCTCGTAGCTGATGTCCTCGGGCGCGACGCCCTTGTCGATCAGGGTGCGCCGCACAACCTGCATGAACGGCAGCGGGCCGCACATGAACACCTTGGCGCCCGAGGGGATCTCGGCGTCGGACAGGTCCATCAGGCCCGGCCGGGCGGGGTGGATGGTGGGGGCGGACTCCGCCTCCTCCTCGTACCAGAACTGACCGACGACGTCGTTCATCGCCTCGGCCTGCCCGCGCATGGAGGTGTAGAGCGCCTGCGTGGAGTGCGAGCGGTCGGCGTGGAAGACGCGGATCGAGCGGTGCGGCTGGCGCTGGGACAGGTCCTCGAGGATCGCCGCCATCGGGGTGATCCCGATGCCCGCGGAGACGAGCACCAGCGGTGCCTCGGACTCCTCGAGCACGACGTCGCCGGCGGGCTGGGAGACCTCGAGGACGGTCCCGACCTGCGCGTTGTCCGCGAGCCAGTTGCTGACCTGGCCGTCCGGCACGTCGTCGGCGCCGTGCACGCGCTTGATGGTGAGGCGGAAGGCCTCACGCCCGGGCACGCCGGAGATGGTGTACTGCCGCGGCTGGCGCTCGCCGCCGGGCAGGTCCACGGCGACGCCGACGTACTGACCGGTGCGGTGGGACGGCAGCTCCCCCTCCGCGGGCTTGATGACCAGTGAGAAGGATTCGGGCGTCTCGTCGTCGCGCTCGACCACGGTGTAGGGGCGATAGGGGTGCTCGGGGTCGGTCCCGCCGAGGGCGTAGAGCTTGCCCTCCTCCGCGATGAGCTGGCACGCGAACAGCCAGTACACCTCGTCCCACGCGGAGGCGATCTCGGGGGTGACGGCGTCGCCGAGGACGTCGCCGATGGCCCACATGAGGTGGTGGCCGACGATGGTGTACTCGTAGGACTTGATGCCGAGCGAGACGTGCTTGTGCGCGATGCGCTGCATGATCGGCGTGAAGTCGGGGGCGGCCGGGTCGATCAGGTGGACGGCGTAGGCGACGACCGACGCGGCCAGCGCCTTGGGCTGCTCACCGATGGCCTGGTTGGCCTTGTTGAACACCCGCATCAGCTCGGGGTGCGCCTCGAACATGTGCGGGTAGAACCGCTTGGTGATCTCCTCGGCGTGCTCGGCGACGACGCCGGCCGTGGCCTTGACGGTCTCGGTGGACTGCGGTGACAACATGTGGGGATTCTCCTCGCGTCCCGGCGTCAGCGCCGGGGAGTAATTACGGCATTTAGAGGAACAAAGGTCAGCGTATCGCCTTCGCTTGGCAGTCGCCCCTCGGAGTGGCATGGTTCCCTCATGCGTCTCCCTCTGACCCGTTCTGGGGCAATGGACTTCGTATGACGCACGCCCTGGCGCCTCGACTCGTTCCGCTCGGCGGCCCGCGGGCCATGACCGTCCGCCGCACGCTGCCCCACCGTGACCGGACCCTGGTGGGGCCGTGGTGCTTCGTCGACCACTACGGGCCCGACGACGTGGCGGTCACCGGCGGGATGCTCCTGCCGCCCCACCCGCACATCGGGCTGGCCACGGTGAGCTGGCTCTTCGACGGGGAGCTCGAGCACCGCGACAGCCTCGGCACCTCGGTGGTCGTGCGTCCCGGTGAGCTCAACCTGATGACCGCCGGCGACGGCATCGCCCACTCCGAGGTCTCGACGGACGCCACGACGACCCTGCGCGGCGCCCAGCTGTGGCTGGCCCTGCCCAGCGGATCCCGGGGCGTGGCACCGCGGTTCGAGCACCACGCCCCCACGCCCGAGCAGGACGAGCACGGCACGCTGCGCGTCGCGATCGGATCGCTCCAGGGGGTCACGTCTCCCGTCGAGGTCGAGTCGCCCACGGTGGCAGCGGAGCTCGTCGTCCGTCCCGAGGCGGAGCGCGCCGTGCGGCTGGACCCGGCATACGAGCACGCGGTCCTCGTCGACTGCGGGGTCGTGGTCGTCGACGGGCACGTCGTCGCGCCCGGCAGCCTCCGGCTCCTCGACGCGGGACGCACCAACCTCGGCGTGCGGGCCGGGGCCCACGGAGCGCGCCTGCTGCTGATCGGCGGGGAGCCGATGGACGAGTCCCTCGTCATGTGGTGGAACTTCGTCGGTGGCAGCGACGAGGAGGTGCGCGCCGCCCGCGCGGACTGGATGACGGCGATCGGCGCGGACGACGATGGTGACCGTCCTGAGCGGTTCGGTGCGGTGCCGGGATGGCCGGCCACGTCCGTCCTGCCCGCCCCCACCCTGCCGGCAGCGCCCATGCGCCCGCGCCCACCCCGGCGGTCATGAGCTCCACGAAGGACCCCTGGGACGGCCACCCGGACGTCGTGCGCCTGCTCGGTGCGCCACCGTCCCGCTGGGCCGACGTGGTCGGGCGGGTGCTCGACCCGAGCTGGCAGACGCTCGTGCTGGCGCTGGTGGTCTCGTTGCGCCACAGCCCCACGGTCGCGAGCGGGCTGGGGTGGGCGGTGGCCGCCACCACCTTCTGCGTGGTCGTGCCGTATGCCGTCCTGGCCGCCCTCGTCGGTCGCGGGCACGTCACGGACCGTCAGGTGGTGATCCGTGAGCAGCGCCGGATCCCGCTCCTCGCGGCGCTCGCCTCGGTGGTCGTGGGGCTGGTGACGCTCGCCCTCGTCGGCGCGCCCCGCCCGCTCGTCGCCCTGGTCGCGACGGTCCTGGTGGGCCTGCTCGTCCTCGGCGGCGTGTCCCGGTGGCACAAGGCGTCCTTCCACGCCGCCGTGACCACGGTGTCCGTCGTGGTGCTCACGCGCGAGCTCGGCCCGGGGTTCCTGCTGGTGGGGGTCCCCGTGCTGGCGCTCGCCGCCTGGGCTCGGGTCCGTGCGGGCAGGCACAGCCGCGCGCAGGTCGCGGTGGGTCTGGTGGTGGGGGTGCTCGTCACCGCCCTGATCGACCACACGACGATCTGAGTCGCCCGTCCAGCGCCGCCAGGCCGGGCCGGGCAGCCAGGCCAGGCCAGCGTCAGACGTCGTCGATCGAGGCGCCCTCGGTGACCAGCTGCTCCGCCCGCTCGTAGTCGTCGTCCGCCTCGTAGGTCAGCGCCCCGACGACGATCCCGTCCTGGGCATACCAGACGGTGAGCCCCCCCGGCCGCTCAGCGACCCGGACCTCGTCGAAGCCGTCGCCCCACGCCGCGTGCTTGAGCCACCGGTCACCGATCTGCGACCAGAAGCCCGGCACCGCGGTCCAGGACTCGTCCCCACCTGCAGCGTTGCGCCCCGCGATCTCGCCCATGGTCAGCGCGTCGCCCCAGTGCTCGACGTGCAGCGGACGCCCCGCGGCGGCGTTGTGGGCGCGGGTCACGTCGCCGGCCGCCCAGACGCCGTCGACCGAGGTGCGTAGCCGGTCGTCGACCACCACGCGCCCCTCGTGCGTCGAGATCCCCGTCCCCGCAAGGTAGTCCGTCGACGGGGCGACCCCCAGCGCAGCCAGGACGAGGTCGGGGGAGCGCGTCGTGCCGTCGGACAGGTGCACCTCGCGCGGCGCCCGCACGCTCGTGACCTCCACGCCGGTGACCAGCGCGACGCCCTCCTCGACCAGCCAGTCCTGGAGCAGCCGCGACGCCCGGTCGCCGAGCCGTGCGGCCTGGGGCGCCTGCTCGGTCGTGACGATCGTGACGTCGATGCCGCGCCGGGCCAGCGAGACGGCCGCCTCGCAGCCGATGAACCCCGACCCGATCACGACCGCCGACCGCTCATGGCTCGCCGCCTCCACCAGGCGCTCGGCGTCGGCGAGGCTGCGCAGCAGGTGCACGTCCGCGTCGGGGTCTGCGGTGGGCAGCCGGACGGGGGTGGCCCCCGAGGCGAGCACCAGTGCGTCATACGGGATCTCACGGCCCCCGGCGTGGATCACCCGGGCGTCGGGGTCGATGCGATCCACGTGGGCGCCGAGCTCGACGGTGATCCCGGTGAGCTCGGGGTCGGCGTCGTCGATCGCGACCGGCTCTGGGGGCAGATCCCCGCGCAGGACGTCCTTGCTGAGCGGGGGCCGCTGGTATGGCGGATGCCCGTCCGCCGTCACGACCAGCACCGGCCCGGGGCCACCGGCATCGCGATAGGCCTGGGCGGCCCTCACCCCCGCAGGTCCCGATCCGACGACGACCAGTCCGTGGCTCATGGCGGCTCCGCTCGTTCGATGCGTGTCCTCGGGAGGCGCGGTCGCGGTGCGCCGACCCTGTGTGCCTCGATCGCATACCCCGGCTGGGCCCCATCATCCGGCCCGCGTCCTCGGGCATCCCCGCGCTCGCAGCTCACGAACGCGCGATCCGGAGGCTCAGATCCGGACCTACGTGAGCTCCGAGCGCACGAATGGCCACCCGGTCCCGGCGCTGGGAGAGAAGAAAACCGGCCCTGGCCCGCGTTGCCGCGGATCAGAGCCGGTTGCTCAACTGGTCGGGGTGACAGGATTTGAACCTGCGACCTCGTCGTCCCGAACGACGCGCGCTACCAAGCTGCGCCACACCCCGTGTTGACTGACCGAGGATAGCCGACGAACGCCCCCGGACACGAATCGGTCCGGTCCGACGCCGACCGGCGCCGTCAGTCCCGAGCCCGGTCCCGCGCGCGCAGGGTGATCAGGGTCGCCTCGGGACGGCAGGCGAACCGCACGGGCGCGGTCGGGGACGTGCCGAAGCCCGCCGACACGTGCAGCCACGCGGCGTCGTCGGGCGCCTCGGACGACGGGGCGTTGTCGCAGCCGGGCCACCAGCGGGACAGGCCCTTGACCCGCTCGCGGCCGAGGTCGCAGTTGGTGACCAGCGCGCCGTAGAACGGGACGCACACCTGCCCGCCGTGCGTGTGACCGGCGATCACCAGGTCGGCACCGTCGCGCGTGAAGGCGTCCAGCGTGCGCAGGTACGGCGCGTGCGCCACCCCGATCGTGAGGGCGGCGTCGGGGTCGGCGGGCCCCGCGACCTCGTCATACCGGTCCCGCTCGATGTGCGGGTCGTCGACGCCGACCAGCTCGAGGTCCAGGCCCTCGACGCTCAGGTGGCCGCGGCGGTTGTTGAGGTTGAGCCAGCCGGCGTTCTCGAAGCCGCGCACGAGGTCCTGCGTCGGCAGCCGGGTGCGATCGCCCTCGACGCGGGCATGGTCGGAGGTGAAGTAGCGGAAGGGGTTCTTGATGACCGGCGCGAAGTAGTCGTTGGACCCCATCACGAAGGCGCCCGGCCGCTCCATCAGCGAGCCCATCGCGTCCAGCGCCGCGGGCACGGCCTGGAGGTGGGCGAGGTTGTCGCCGGTGTTGATCACCAGGTCCGGCTCGAGCGCGTCCAACGAGCGCACCCACTCGATCTTGCGCCGCTGCGACGGCACCAGGTGCATGTCGGACACGTGCAGGACGCGCAAGGGGGCGGAGCCACGCGGCAGCACGGGCGCGGTGACCCGCCGCAGCGTGAAGGAGTTGCGCTCGACCAACGAGGCATACGCGAGGGTGGCGGCTCCGGCCGCGGTGACGCCGGTGAGGGTGCGCGCGAGAGTGTTCATCACGGCCATGCTCCCAGACATCCAGCCCGTATGACGGCCCGACGTCATCTCGGGTGACCGCACGGTGGCGGGGGAGGACACTGGTGCCCATGAGCACTCTGAAGCAGACCCTCCAGCACGACCTGACCGAGGCGATGCGCGCCCGCGACCAGGTCCGCACCGCCACGCTGCGCATGGCGCTGACCGCCGTGACGACCGCCGAGGTGGCGGGGGAGCACCACGAGCTGACCGATGCCGACGTCCTCAAGGTCCTGACCAAGGAGGCCAAGAAGCGGACGGACGCGGTCGAGGCCTACCAGGCGGCGGGACGGCCGGAGCTCGCGGAGGTCGAGGAGGCCGAGCGCGCGGTGCTCGAGGGCTATCTGCCGGCGCAGCTGGACGACGCGGCCATCGACGCGCTGGTCGCCGAGGCCGTGACCGAGACGGGCGCGACCGGTATGCCGCAGATGGGCCAGGTCATGAAGGCCGCCCAGGCCAAGGCGGCGGGGCAGGCCGAGGGCGGACGGATCGCCGCAGCCGTGAAGCGGGCCCTCGCCTCCTGACGGGTCGCCGCTCCCCGACCGCGCCGCTCCGCCCGGTCGTTGTCGTCGAGGTTCTTGCGTTCGTGGTGTCCAGCAGCGGCCGTGGCACCGGATGGCGGTTGTGGCGTGCTGCAGCACGCCGCGTGCACTGGCCGTCGCCACAGGAACCGGTCGCCGCCACCGGCGCAGCACGCGCGAGGCGCCCGCCCCCACGTGGGGGCGGGCGCCTCGGCATACGGGCTCGTCCTGTGCTTCATCCGCCCGACCCGGGTGCTAAGGCGGGCTGATGTGCCTACCTCAGGTAGGCACATCGACCCGGGGTGCTAAGCCTCGATCCACCGAT
>NZ_DCYC01000091.1:32269-35095 GCF_002330965.1 Arsenicicoccus sp. UBA2120 | reverse complement strand
GGGGGGGGCCCCCCGCGGGCGGGCCCGCCCCCCCCCCCCCCCAGCCCCCCCCCCCCCCCCCCCCCCCGCCCGCCGCCCCCCCCCCCCCCCCCCCCCCTTCCCCCCCCCCCCCCCCCCGCCACAAGGAGCCCCGCATGATCATCGACATCCACGGTCACTACACGACGGCTCCGCCGCAGCTCGGCGCGTGGCGGGACCGGCAGGTCGCGGCATACGACACCGGCGGTGCAGCCCCCGCGAGCAGCGAGCTGGTGATGAGCGACGACGAGATCCGCGAGACGATCCAGACCCAGCAGCTCGCCACGATGCGCGAGCGCGGGATCGACCTCACGGTGTTCAGCCCGCGGGCGAGCTTCATGGCGCACCACCTCGGCGACGCGGCGGTCTCGGAGGCCTGGGCGGCCATCTGCAACGAGCTCTGCCACCGGGTCAGCCGCCTGTTCCCCGACAGCTTCATCGGAGCCGCCATGCTCCCGCAGTCGCCGGGCGTCCCGATCGAGCGCTCGCTGCCCGAGCTCGACAAGGCCGTCACCGAGTACGGCTTCGTCGGCGTCAACGTCAACCCCGACCCCTCCGGCGGCCGGTGGTCGAGCCCGCCGCTGACGGACCGTTACTGGTACCCCCTCTACGAGAAGATGGTCGAGCACGACATCCCCGGGATGATCCACGTGTCGACGAGCTGCGTCCCGGCCGTCCACACGACCGGCGCCTACTACCTGGGCGCCGACACCACGGCCTTCATGCAGCTGATCCAGGGGGACCTGTTCGCCGACTTCCCGACGCTGCGGTTCGTGATCCCCCACGGCGGGGGCGCCGTGCCCTACCACTGGGGACGGTTCCGTGGCCTGGCGCAGCAGATGGAACGCCCCCCGGCCGAGGAGCTCCTCCGCAACGTCTACTTCGACACCTGCGTCTACCACCAGCCCGGCGTCGACCTGCTCACCCAGGTCATCCCCACGGACAACATCCTGTTCGCCTCCGAGATGATCGGCGCGGTCCGCGGCATCGACCCGCTCACCGGGCACGGCTACGACGACACCCGCCGGTATGTCGACGGCACCCCGCACCTCGACGAGGCCGGTCGCGCCGCCGTGTTCGAGCACAACGCCCGCCGCGTCTACCCCCGGCTCGACGCAGCCATCTCCTGATCGCCACCCGCCTGAGAGGATCCACCCATGCACGAGCTCGGAGTCGTCCACACGCAGATCACCCGCGCCGACCGCGAGGCCACCGACGCGCTGGCCGAGCTCGGCAGCGCCACCGTCCACGAGGCCCTCGGGCGGGTCGGTCAGCTGCAGCCCTCCCTGCGCCCCATCTATCCCGGGGCCCGGATCTCGGGCACCGCCGTGACCGTGCTGCTCCAGCCCGGTGACAACTGGATGATGCACGTCGCGGCCGAGCAGATCCGCCCAGGTGACGTCGTCGTCGCCGCCCCCACCTCTCCCTGCACGGACGGCTACTTCGGCGACCTGCTGGCCACGTCCTTCCAGGCGCAGGGCGCCCGCGGCCTGGTCATCGACGCCGGCTGCCGCGACGTGCGCACCCTTGAGGAGATCGGCTTCCCGGTCTGGAGCCGGGCGATCTCGATCAAGGGCACCATCAAGGCCACCCTGGGGTCGGTCAACGTGCCGCTCGTCTGCGGCGGCATGATCGTCCACCCCGGTGACGCGATCGTGGCCGACGACGACGGGATCGTCTGCGTCCCCGCCGACCGCGTCGCCGAGGTCCTGGAGGCGGCGCGCAAGCGCGAGGCCAACGAGGGCGCCAAGCGCGAGCTCTTCGCATCGGGCACGCTGGGGCTCGACTACTACGAGATGCGCGAGGGCCTCGACCAGGCAGGCCTGCGCTACGTCGACTGACGGAGACCCGATGACGCCTCGTCCGGACGCTGCGGATCCTGTCGCTTCCTCCGACCGGCGTCCGCGGGACCCCCGCGTCCCTGGCCAGGTCACGGCCGCCGGCAAGGTGATGGCGGTCCTCGCGACCTTCAGCCGCGAGCGCCCCAGCCAGACCCTGACCCAGATCGCCCGGTCGAGCGGCCTCGCCCTGAGCACCGTGCACCGGGTGGTGCGCGAGATGGAGGAGTGGGGCGCGCTCGAGCGCGGCGACGACGCCTCGTGGCACGTCGGGCTGCGGCTGTGGGAGGTCGCGTCCGGCTGCCCCCGGGGACAGATCCTGCGGGAGATCGCCCTCCCCTTCCTGCAGGACCTCTACGAGGCGACGCACGAGAACATCCAGCTCGCGGTCCGGGAGGGCACCGAGCTGGTCTTCGTCGAGCGCATCGCCGGGCACCGGTCCGTCGAGCTGCTCACGATGGTCGGTGGCCGGTTCCCGATCACCGCCACGGGCATGGGGCGCGTCCTGCTCGCCTACGCACCGCCCGAGATCCAGGAGGCTGTGCTCGCCGAGCCCATCCCGCGGCGCACGCCGTTCACGGTCACCGACCCGGTCACGGTGCAGGAGCAGCTCCGCGCCATCCGGCGCGAGCAGGTGTTCGTCAGCGACCGGCAGCTGTCGGAGACCACCGTGGCGGTCGCCGCGCCCATCCGGATGGGGCGCTCGGGGCCCGTGCACGCGGCGCTCGGCGTCGTCGTGGCCAGCGCCCCGGCCACCGACCGGATCGGCGGGCTGCGCCAGGCCGTCCTGGGGTCGGCGCAGGCCATCTCCGACGCGCTCGGCGCGAGGGTCCCCCGCCCGTCCTGACGCGGTCCGCGCGAGCAGGTGCGACCCGCTCGATCCCCCTTCCGCCCCGTGGAAGGGCCGCAGACGCCCCGCCGGTCCCCGTGGGAGTTTTGGACCTGGAGATCCACCCCCCCCCCCCCCCCC
>NZ_DCYC01000091.1:16058-32103 GCF_002330965.1 Arsenicicoccus sp. UBA2120 | reverse complement strand
CCCCCCCCCCCCCCCCCACCTGCCACGACGCGCACCGGGTGCGCGCCTCGCCGAAGGAGGTCCGACGATGGACCGTGCACCGCGACCGATCCGGGCCGGCCGGCTCGACGAGGGGGTTCGATGAGCGAGACGTTCACCGAGACCCCGGGCTGGCTCGACTGGTACTCCGACCCGTCGACCCCGGCGTTCCAGGTGCCCGAGGGTGCCGTCGACGCGCACTGCCACGTGTTCGGGCCCGGTGACCTGTTCCCCTTCGCCCCCGAGCGCAAGTACACCCCTTGCGACGCGTCCGCCGACCAGCTCTTCGCGCTGCGGGACCACCTCGGCTTCAGCCGCAACGTCATCGTGCAGGCGACCTGCCACGGCGACGACAACCGCGCGATGGCGGACGCCGTCCGCCGCGCCGAGGGCCGGGCCCGCGGGATCGCGACCGTCCGCGCCGACGTCAGCCAGGACACCCTGGCCGAGCTCGACGAGGCAGGCGTGCGTGGAGTCCGGTTCAACTTCGTCAAGCGCCTCGTCGACATCACCCCCAAGGACCAGCTCCTCCGGGTGGTCGACAAGATCGCGCCACTCGGCTGGCACGTCGTCGTCTACTTCGAGGCCCCCGACATCGACGAGGTCGGCGGCCTGGTCGAGGCCATCACCGTGCCGGTCGTCATCGACCACATGGGGCGCCCCGACGTGACCAAGGACCCGGCCGGCCCCGAGTTCGACGCCTTCGTGGACCTCATGCGGTCGCGCGACGACGTGTGGTGCAAGACCACCTGCCCGGAGCGCCTGTCCGAGAGCGGTCCGGCCGCCCTCGACGGCGAGCAGCGGGCGTATGACGACGTCGTGCCCTTCGCCAAGCGGGTCGTCGACACCTTCCCGGACCGCGTCATCTGGGGCACGGACTGGCCGCACCCCAACCTCAAGAAGCACATGCCCGACGACGGGCTCCTCGTCGACTGGATCCCCCGGATCGCCGACACCCCCGACAAGCAGCAGCGGCTGCTCGTGGACAACCCCCTGCGTCTGTACTGGCCCGAGGAGGCCCGATGAGCAACGACAAGGCCTACCGCAACGTCCCCGGCACCACGATCTTCGACGCGGCGCAGAGCGCCAAGGGCTATCACCTCAACCAGTTCTGCATGTCCTTGATGAAGGCGGAGAACCGCGAGCGGTTCGTCGCCGACCAGCGCGCCTACCTCGACGAGTGGCCCCTGTCGGAGGAGCAGAAGCAGGCCGTCCTGGACCTCGACCTCAACGCGGCGATGCGGCTGGGCGGCAACATCTACTTCCTGTCCAAGATCGGCGCCACCTTCGGCCTGTCCTTCCAGCAGATGGCGGGCTCGATGACGGGCATGTCCGAAGAGGACTACCGCGCGATGATGGAGAGCGGCGGCCGGTCCGCCGACGGCAACCGGCTCGCCGACGCCGCGGCAGCGGGCGAGGACCTGGGCGCCGAGGGGGCGGCCACGGACGCCGCCGGCGGCGACGAGATGGCGGCCGCCGTGATCGAGGCCGCGACCGGGGATGCGCAGCAGGAGCACCACGTGACCCTCGCCGCGACCGTCTTCACCTCGCACGTCCCCGCGATCGGCGCGGCCATGGACCTCGGCAAGACCGAGGAGCCCTACTGGAAGAAGGTGTTCGACGGCTACGTCGAGTCCCGGCAGTGGCTGAAGGACAACACCCCCGACGTCGTGATCCTCGTCTACAACGACCACGCGACGGCCTTCGACCTCACGATGATCCCGACGTTCGCCCTCGGCACCGGCGCCTACTACCCGCCGGCCGACGAGGGCTACGGTCGGCGGCCCGTCCCGCCGGTCCACGGCTACCCCGAGCTCGCCGCGCACCTCGCGCAGTCGCTCATCATCGACGACTTCGACCTCACGCTCGTCAACGAGATGGACGTCGACCACGGCCTGACGGTCCCCCTGTCGCTGCTGTGCGGCGACGTCGAGGAGTGGCCGTTCAAGGTCATCCCCCTGGCGGTCAACGTGGTGCAGTACCCCGTGCCCTCAGGTGCGCGCTGCCTGGCGCTCGGCAAGGCCCTGCGCCGAGCCCTGGACACGTGGGACGAGAACATCACGGTCCAGGTCTGGGGCACGGGCGGCATGTCGCACCAGCTCCAGGGCCCGCGGGCCGGGCTGATCAACGCGGAGTGGGACAACGCCTTCCTCGACCGCCTCGTCGAGGACCCCCAGGGCCTGTCCCGGGTGCCGCACCTGGAGTACGTCGACGAGGCCGGCTCCGAGGGCATCGAGCTCGTCATGTGGTTCATCGCCCGCGGGGCCATGAGCGACGTGAACGAGACGGGCTCGATCGAGGTCCTGCACCGGTTCTACCATGTGCCCGCCTCCAACACGGCGGTCGGGCACCTCGTCCTGGCCAACCACACCAAGGAGTGACCATGGCTACCACCGACACCGTCCGGATCGCCCTCGCGGGGGGCGGCGCCTTCGGCGCGAAGCACGTCAACGCCCTCAAGCGCATCGAGGGGGTCGAGGTGACCACGATCATCAGCGCCAGCCTCGAGTCCGCTCAGGCGTTCGCGGACGAGCACGGCGTCGGCACCGCCGTCGGCAGCCTCGAGGAGTCCCTGCAGCGCGACGACGTCGACGCCGTCATCCTCGCGACGCCGACCCCGCTCCACGCCTCGCAGACGCTGGAGTGCCTGCGCGCCGGCAAGCACGTCATGGTCGAGATCCCGCTCGCCGACTCCCTGGCCGACGCCGAGGAGTGCCTCGAGGCCCAGCGCGCGAGCGGCCTGGTCGGCATGGTGGGCCACACGCGTCGGTTCAACCCCAGCCACCAGTGGGTCCACAACGCGATCACGGCGGGCGACTTCGCCATACAGCAGATGGACGTCCAGACGTTCTTCTTCCGTCGCAAGAACCTCAACGCCCTCGGCCAGCCGCGCAGCTGGACCGATCACCTCCTGTGGCACCACGCGGCCCACACGGTGGACCTGTTCGCCTACCAGACCGGTAGCCCCATCGTGCAGGCCAACGCCGTCCAGGGCCCGATGCACCCCGAGCTCGGCATCGCGATGGACATGTCGATCCAGCTGCGGGCCGAGAACGGCGCGATCTGCACCCTGTCCCTGTCGTTCAACAACGACGGCCCCCTCGGGACCTTCTTCCGCTACATCGGCGACACCGGCACCTACATCGCGCGCTACGACGACCTCGTGACCGGCAAGGAGGAGGAGATCGACGTCAGCGACGTCGACGTCTCCATGGACGGCATCGAGCTGCAGGACCGCGAGTTCGTCGCGGCGATCCGCGAGGGCCGCGAGCCCAACGCCTCGATCGCGTCGGTCATCGACTGCTACCGCGTGCTGGACGGCCTGGAGAAGCAGCTCGAGGCCCAGTCCTGATGGCGCTCGCGGACGCTGCCCGACGCCGGCTCGGGCCCTTCGAGGTCGCCCCCGTCGGCCTGGGCTGCATGAACCTCAGCCACGTCTACCACCCCATCCCGGACGAGGAGCAGGGCGCCGCGGTCCTGCGCGCCGCCCTCGACCTCGGCGTCGACCACCTGGACACCGCGGCGCTCTACGGCTTCGGCGCCAACGAGCGACTCGTCGGGTCCACCCTCGGGTCGCGTCGCGACGAGCTCACCCTCGCCAGCAAGTGCGGTATGACGGGCGTCGACGGCAAGCGCGTCATCGACGGCAGCCCTGCCACGATCCGCCGCACCTGCGACGAGGCGCTGACCAGCCTGCGCACGGACGTCATCGACCTCTACTACCTGCACCGCGTCGATCCCGGCGTGCCGGTCGAGGAGAGCGTCGGGGCCATGGCCGAGCTGGTCGACGAGGGCAAGATCCGCGCGATCGGCCTGTCCGAGGTGTCCGCGGCGACGATCCGGCGCGCCCACGCGGTGCACCCGATCGCCGCCGTGCAGAACGAGTACAGCCTGTGGACCCGCAACCCCGAGCTCGGGGCCCTGGACGTCTGCGCCGAGCTCGGCATCACGCTCGTGGCGTTCAGCCCGCTCGGCCGCGGCATCCTCACGTCGACCCCGCCGGACGTCGCGTCGCTGCCGCAGCAGGACCTCCGGGTCTCGATGCCGCGCTTCCAGGGCGACGCCTATGCCGCCAACCTGGCCATCGTGCGCGAGCTCGACGCGCTGGCGCAGGAGGCCGGGGTGACGCTCGCCCAGCTGGCGCTGGCCTGGGTCCTGTCCCGTGGCGAGCACGTCGTCGCGATCCCGGGGACGCGCAGCATCGAGCACCTCGAGGAGGACCTGGGCGCCGCGACCGTGTCGCTGCCCGCGGACGTCCTCGAGCGGGCGTCGGCGCTGATGAACGAGCGCACCGTCCACGGCCCGCGCTACGGCGCCGGTGCGGCGGCGGACGTCGACACCGAGTCCTTCCCCGAGGCCGGCTGACGACCGCATCCACGCGCACGACGACGAGGCCCCCGCCGACCATGTGGTCGGCGGGGGCTTCGTCAGGTCCTGCTGGAGGACCGTTGGCGGTGGCGGTGGGATTTGAACCCACGGAGGGCGTAAACCCTCATACGCTTTCGAGGCGTACTCCTTCGGCCGCTCGGACACGCCACCGCCGGAGACTTTACACGGAGCGGCGCCGCGCGAAGAAATCGGAAAGTACGCGTGAACACTCCTGCTCGCGCACGCCGCCCACCACCTCGACCTGGTGCAGGACACGGGGGTCGCGCAGCAGGTCCCACACCGATCCGACCGCCCCGGCCTTGGCGTCCCAGGCCCCCATGACCACCCGCGAGACCCGGCTCGCCGCGATCGCACCGGCGCACATGACGCAGGGCTCGAGCGTCACCACGAGGGTGCAGCCGTCCAGGCGCCAGGAGCCCCGCGTGGCGGCGGCTTCGCGCAACGCCTCCACCTCCGCGTGGGCGGTCGGGTCGTGCCGTCGCTCGCGCTCGTTGCGGCCGCGACCGACCAGGGCGCCGCTCTCGTCATACAGGCAGGCCCCGACGGGCACGTCCTCGCCGCAACCGGCCGCGAGCTCGAGCGCCTCGCCCATCCACCCGGCCCAGCGCGGGTCGACCGCGAAGCCGTCGTCCGGCTCGCTGCGGGCCGCCGGTGGGGCGCTGGGGTCGGTCACGGGATAAGTTTCCCCCATGCAGGTTCACGTGGCCGACCACCCGCTCATCAACCACAAGCTCACCTACCTGCGCGACCGGCGCACGGACAGCCCGACCTTCCGGCGGCTGGCCGAGGAGCTCGTGACGCTGCTGGCCTACGAGGCGACGCGCGAGGTCCGCACCGAGCCGATCGACCTCGAGACGCCCGTCGGGCCCACGACCGGCATCAAGCTCGCCAACCCCAAGCCGGTCATCGTCCCCATCCTGCGCGCCGGGCTCGGCATGCTCGAGGGCATGGTGCGGCTGCTGCCGAGCGCCGAGGTCGGCTTCCTCGGCATGGTGCGCGACGAGGAGACGCTCGAGGTCAGCGCCTACGCCAACCGCCTGCCCGACTCCCTGCACGGCCGCCAGGTCTACGTCATCGACCCGATGCTCGCGACCGGCCACACGCTGATCATGGCCTTCGAGTTCCTGCGCGACCTCGGCGCCGACGACATCACCGCCGTCTGCCTGATCGCCGCGCCCGAGGGCATCGAGACGGTCCGCGAGGCGGTCAAGGACATCGGCATCCCGGTCACCCTCGTCGTCGGCGCGATCGACGACCACCTCAACGAGCAGGGCTACATCGTCCCCGGGCTCGGCGACGCAGGCGACCGCCTCTACGGCGTGGTCTGACCCAGCCGTATGCCGGCGGCCCCGGCCCACGGCGCCGCCGTGATCGCGCCGTGGCCGCCCCGTTATCCAACCTCAACCGCGCGTCGCGGCGAGCCGCCCTGCCCCGCACGGGTGCCCGCTGCTTCACTGGACGCTGATCCGTGCCCCCGCGCCACCCCTCAGCAAGGAGCCACGCACCGTGAACCCCAAGGTCAAGAAGATCTTTCTGTGGCTGCTCGTCGCCTTCCTGATCTACGCGATCATCGTCTCCCCCGACCGTGCCGCCGACATCGTGCGCACCGTGTGGGACATCCTCGTTCAGGCCGTCCAGTCGCTCGGCCGCTTCTTCGACGTGCTGATCAACAGCTGACCCCAGGGCCTGACGATGGACGCGTCCGAGGAGCCGCACCTGCCGCCGTCGGTGCGCAGGCGCTACGTCCTCGACGGTGAGCAGCTGGTCGTGGCCATCCACCAGCACCCCGTCGTGGTGGCCGAGCCCGTCCTGACCGCCATCGCCATCCTGGTGCTCGTGATCCTGGTCGACGCCAACGTGTCGGCCGGGCTCGGGGGCGTCGTCAACGTCCTGTGGTGGGTGTGGTTCGCCGCCGTGGCACGCGCCGTGTGGATGGTCTTCGAGTGGCGTCAGCAGTGGGTGGTGGCGACCAACAAGCGCCTGATGCTGACCTACGGCTTCATCGTGCGCAAGGTCGCGATGATGCCCCTCACCAAGGTCACCGACATGTCCTACCACCGCACGATCATGGGGCGGATCTTCGGCTGGGGGACCTTCGTCATGGAGTCGGCCGGTCAGCAGCAGGCGCTGTCGGAGATCCGGTTCGTGCCCAACCCCGACCACAACTACCGCGCGCTGTGCGCCGAGATCTTCGCCGTCGAGGACCGCGAGCGCGTGACCGCGGTCGACGACGACGTCGACGAGGCCCACGCCTGGCCCGACGAGCACGACGACGACCCCTATCGCGGGGTCGTCCAGGTCGAGCCCGGGCCGATGCGGATGCAGCGCGTGGCGCCTCCGACCCGCCGCGACCGCGACCGGTGGGACGAGGACTGGCAGCAGGACCGCGACGCCGAGCGTGACCGGGCCCGTGCTGCGGGGCGTGACGCCGAACGCGGTCGTGAGGGCGGGCGTGGCGCTGGTGGCCGCACTGCTGGTGGCAGGGCGCCCCGCGACGGTCACGACACCGCCGATCTGCCCATCGTCGACGCCCGCGTCTCGCAGGACGCCGAGGCCCGTGAGCTGCTGAGCAGCTGGGAGCGGTTCGCCAAGCGCTACGACAACGAGCCGGAGCGCGGCCCCGACAGCGGTACCAGCATCTACCGCAGCGGCGACGACACCCTCTCCTGACCCACACCACCTCGTCCTGCCCTCATCGGTGCAGGTCCGGTGTCAGATCTGACCAGCAACCTGCACCGGTCCCGCAGGAGGACACTCGGGGCACCGCCCAAGCGCACCCTGGCCGCCGCGAGCACGGTGCACGGCCATCACGCGTCGAGCGGTCGCGCACGCCTGGTCGAACACCATCGGATAGGTGATCCGGATCGTCGTCCACCCCTCGACGAGATGGGCGGCGTCCAGCTCGGCATCCCTCAGGCGCTGGGCCCCTGAGTGGAAGGCCGTGCCGTCGAGCTCGAGCAGCACTCGCGAGTCCGGATAGGCACCGTCGCTGCGGTGCCCGGTCGCAGGCACGACGACCTGACGAACTGACGCGGGCAGACGGTGGGCTCGCTCCACCCGTCGCAGATATCCGACCTCGAGGTAGCTTGTCGACCCAGACGCCACGTCCGCCAGGAGCCCCTGCAGGAGCGCGCGTCGAGGGTGCCGGGTCCGCGCGGCGAGACGATCGGCGAGGCGGCAAGGATGCGTCAGGCGCCGTTGGCAGGCCGTGGCCACGAGACCGATCGCTCTGTCCCGGGGTGCTGTGGCCGCGAGGTCGAGCACCACGTCCTCGATCCTCAGCGTGGGCAGGTCACGCGGGAGTGGGGTCGCGTGCACCCCGGGTCGCACCCGCACGAACCGATAGCCGGGCTGTGGAGCCGGCCGCCGCCGTCGAGGCAGGACGATGTCGATGACGGCGGGTGGGTCGTCCACCAGCCCCAGCAGACAGGCCGCCGCCATGCCCCCGACCACCGCGCCACCACCGGCGAGCACCACGCCCGCCTGGGCCCGCTGGGCGAACGAGATGCTGTCCTCCGGCGCCTCGGGCCTGAGGTCCAGGCAGTAGACCCCCGGGAGGAGACGTCGCCAGGCTCGCGTCATGCGTGCCACGACCGTGGGGGTCAGGCCCGCCGCCAGGAGCTCACGTCGGGAGACGACACCGGAACGGTCCGCAGCGCGCGCGAGGATCTCGGCGGGGACGTCGCATCTCGGGGGCATGGCAGCAGGATGCGGGTCCGCCGTGGCCGAGCCGGTTCCATGGCGTGAGCCTGTGGACGGGGACGCGGAATGCCGAGCCCGCTCCACGAACCTGTGGACGACGGCAGGCGCGCGCTCACGAGACCGGTGCAGGTCTGGTGTCAGATCTGACCAGGAAGCTGCACCGATCTCGCTGGGCGTGAGGTCAGAGGGCCTTCAGGATGTCGTCGACGCGCTCCTTGGCGTCGCCGAACAGCATGCGGGTGTTGTCCTTGAAGAACAGGGGGTTCTGGACGCCGGCATAGCCCGTCGACATGGATCGCTTGAACACGATCACGTCGTGCGCGTGCCACACCTCGAGCACCGGCATCCCGGCGATGGGGCTGGACGGGTCGTCGAGGGCGGCGGGGTTGACCGTGTCGTTGGCGCCGATCACGAGCACCACGTCGGTGGTCGCCAGGTCCTCGTTGATCTCGTCCATCTCGAGCACGATGTCGTAGGGGACCTTGGCCTCGGCGAGCAGGACGTTCATGTGCCCGGGGAGGCGTCCGGCGACCGGGTGGATGCCGAACCGCACCTGCACCCCGCGCTCGCGCAGCCGCGCGGCGAGGTCGGCGACGCCGTACTGCGCCTGCGCGACCGCCATGCCGTAGCCGGGCGTGATCACGACCGAGCGGGCCTCGACCAGCAGCGAGGCCACCTCGTCGGCGCTCGTCTCGCGGTGCTCGCCGTAGTCACGCTCCTCCCCCGTCACCGCGCCGTCCGAGCCGAAGCCGCCGGCGATGACCGACACGAACGACCGGTTCATGGCGCGGCACATGATGTAGGACAGGTAGGCACCGGACGAGCCCACGAGCGCACCCGTGATGATCAGCAGGTCATTGCTGAGCATGAATCCCGCTGCGGCAGCAGCCCATCCGCTGTAGCTGTTGAGCATCGACACGACCACCGGCATGTCGCCACCGCCGATCGAGGCGACCAGGTGCCACCCCAGCGCGAGCGCGATCACCGTCATCAGCACGAGCGGGACGGCGTGGCCGGTCGGCACGAACCACACCATCAGCCCGAGCGACACCACGAGCGCAGCCAGGTTGACCAGGTTGTGGTGCGGCAGCATCAGCGGCGCGGACTTCATCTTGGCCGACAGCTTGAGGAAGGCCACGATCGACCCGGTGAGCGTCACCGCGCCGATGAAGATCCCGAGGAAGACCTCGCCGTTGTGGATGCGCTCGAGCGCGTCGAGGTGCCCCGGGCGCCCCGACGTCGGGATCCACGAGTTGAAGCCGACGAGCACGGCCGCCAGCCCCACGAAGCTGTGCAGCAGCGCGATGAGCTCGGGCATGCCGGTCATCTCGACGCGCTGCGCGCGGTGCACGCCGATGGCGCCACCGATCAGCATGGCGACGAGCAGCATGAGCAGCGCGTCGAGCCCGTTGAGCGAGATGACGAGGCCGATCGTGGCGACGAGGGCCAGCGCCATACCGAGGATGCCGAAGGCATTGCCGCGGCGGGCCGACTCGTGCTTGGACAGGCCCGCGAGGGCGAGGATGAACAGCAGGCCGGCGACGATCTGCGCGGCGTAGGACAGGGCGGCGGTCATCGGCGGGTCAGCCCTTCCGGAACATCGCGAGCATGCGCTGGGTCACCGTGAAGCCGCCGAAGATGTTGATGCTGGCGACGAGGACGGCGGCGAACGCGAGGACGTCGACGGCGAGATGACCGCGCCCGAGCTGGGCGAGCGCGCCGACGATGATGATGCCGCTGATGGCGTTGGTGACCGACATCAGCGGGGTGTGCAGGGCGTGGTGGACGTTGCCGATGACGTAGTAGCCGACCACGCAGGCCAGCATGAACACCATGAAGTGGCCGAGGAACGCGGGCGGCGAGAACGCGGCCAGCAGCAGGAAGGCCACGACCCCGAGCGGGAGCAGCAGACCCCGGCCGTATGCCGACCGCCCGCCGCGATGGCCCGTCACCGGCTCGGCGTCGGTCACCCCGGACCCGGCCCCGGCGACCGTCGCGCCTCCAGCGGCAGCGGCGGGTGGGGGCGCCGCCGAGACCTGGATCGGTGGTGGGGGCCAGAGCGTCTCGCCCTGGAGCACGACGGTCATGCCGCGCTGCACGACGTCCTCCATGTCGAGGACGACCTGCCCGTCCTTGCCGGGGGTGATGAGCGTGGTGAGGTTGACGAGGTTGGTGGAGTAGAGCTGCGAGGCCTGGCCGGGGAGGCGGGCGGGCAGGTCGGTGTAGCCGAGGATGACGACGCCGTTGTCGGTGACGACGCGCTGGTCGGGGACGCTGCCCTCGACGTTGCCGCCGGTGGCCGCGGCCATGTCGACGATGACGGAGCCGGGGCGCATGGCGGCGACCATCGAGGCGGTGATCAGCCGGGGCGCGGGCCGGCCCGGGATGAGGGCGGTGGTGATGACGATGTCGCTCTGGGGGACGTTCTCGGCATACATCCGAGCGGCGGCCTCGTCGTAGGCCGAGGTCGTGCCGTGCGCGTAGCCGTCGGTGGAGACCTGCTGCTCGACGTCGACGGCGAGGAACTGCGCGCCCATCGACTCGACCTGCTCGGCGACCTCGGGGCGGGCGTCGGTGGCCTTGACCACGGCGCCGAGCGCGTTGGCCGTGCCGATGGCGGCGAGGCCGGCGACCCCGGCACCGGCGACCATGACGGTGGCCGGTGGGACCTTGCCGGCCGCCGTGACCTGCCCGGTGAAGAACCGGCCGAACTCGTGGGCGGCCTCCACCACCGCGCGATAGCCCGCGATGTTGGCCATCGAGCTCAGGACGTCCAGCGACTGCGCCCGCGAGATGCGGGGCACGGCGTCGGTGGCGAGGACCGTCAGGCGGTGGGCCGCGAGGCGTTCGACCAGCTCGGGCCGCAGCGCCGGCTGCACCAGGCTGACGAGGGTCGCGCCCTCCCGCAGCTGCTGGATCTCGTCGTCGCTCGGCGGGTTGACCTTGTAGACCATGTCGGCGGCCCAGGCCCCCTCGCGGTCGACGACGGTGGCGCCGGCCTCGGCATACGCCTCGTCGGGCAGGCTGGCCGCGGCGCCGGCGCCGGACTCGACGACGACGTCGTAGCCGAGCGTGACGAGCTGCACGACGCTGGTGGGCGTGGCGGCGACGCGGGTCTCGCCGGGGAGCGTCTCGAGAGGGACACCGATCTGCATGGGTGGAGCCTTCCGACGTGGGTGGCATCACTGTATGGCCATGCCTGGCCCGGACGACCACCGACCCCCGGTCGCGACTGCCGGAGCCGACGCGAGCGTCGCGGTGAGCAACTGTTCACCACCCTGCGTGCGGGACTGTGCCGAGTGGTGAAACGCGTCTGGGTCGAGCCCACCCCTCGTTGATACCGTCGACGCCGGAGGCCTCCCGCGTGAGATCAGGGGGCTCGTGGCTCTTCGGGGGCGTCACGAGCGATTGCGGGGGGCCTCCTCAGGCGCCCGGCACCGACAACGGGTCGAAGCCGTAGGGCAGCTCGAGGCGGTGGGCCCGCATGAGGGTGTCGTCGGCGAGCAGGTCTCGGGTGCGGCCGTCCGCCACGATGCGGCCCTCGTCGAGCAGCACCGACCGGGAGCACAGCTGCAGGGCATAGGGCAGGTCGTGGGTGACCATGAGGATCGCCACGTCCAGGGACGTGAGGATGTCCGCGAGCTCGCGGCGGCTCGCGGGGTCCAGGTTGGACGACGGCTCGTCCAGCACGAGCACGTCCGGCTCCATGGCGAGGACGGTCGCGACGGCCACGCGACGGCGCTGCCCGAAGGACAGGTGGTGGGGCGGGCGGTCGATGACGTCCCCCATCCCGACCAGGTCCAGGGATCGGCGGACCCGCTCGTCGAGGGCCGCACCGCGCAGGCCGAGGTTGTGCGGACCGAAGGCCACGTCATCGCCGACCGTGGGCATGAACAGCTGGTCGTCGGGGTCCTGGAAGACGATGCCGACGCGCCGCCGCACGTCGCCGAGGGTGTCGCGGCGCAGCGGGATCCCGGCCACGGCGACGCTGCCCGTGCCCGTGCCGCCGCTGACGGAGCCGAGGATGCCGTTGAGGTGCAGCAGGAGCGTGGTCTTGCCGGCGCCGTTGGGGCCGAGGACGGCGACGCGCTCGCCCGCCGCGACCTGCAGGTCCACGCCGTAGAGCACCTGGCGACCGTCCGGGTAGGCGAACGCCAGCCGCTGGACGTCGAGCGCCGGCGGCGCAGCAGGTGCCGGGTATGGCGCGGGCGCCGGGGGTGGGGTCACGGGAGCAGGTGCCATCCGGCCAAGAGTACGGCGGCGGCGAGCGGCAGGGACGCGCCCGTCAGCCACTCGGCCAGCGACGCGGGTCGAGACGACGAGGCCGCGGGCAGCCGCCCGGTGTAGCCCCGCGCGAGCATCGCCTGGTGCACGCGCTCCCCCCGCTCGTAGGACCGCACGAACAACGCCCCCGCCCCGCCCGCGACGGCGGCGAGGTGCCCCGCCCGTCCACCGCGGTAGCCCCGGGACTCCCGCGCCACCCGCATGCGGTGCAGGTCGGCGGTGATGACGCCGAGGTAGCGGACCATGAAGGTCAGGATGGCGACGAACGCCGCCGGCAGCCGCAGCCGCTCGAGACCCGCCACGAGCTCGCGGGGAGCCGTGCTCGACGCGAGGACAACAGCGGCGAGCACGCCCAGCGTGGCCTTGGCGAGCATCGTGCCCGCCGCCACGAGGCCCGGCTGCGACACCGACAGGCCCAGCACCTCGACGCGTGGGCCGGTCGCGACGAACGGCGTCACGACCGCGAACACCACGAACGGCGCCTCGACCGCGAGCCGCCGCAGCACGTGCGCCCACGGCAGCCGGGCCGCCAGCACCACCGCGACGAGCAGCAGCGCGTCGAGCCCCAGCAGGCCCCAGGCACCGGTCGGCGCGGCGACCACGACGATCATGAAGGCGAGCAGGCAGACCAGCTTGACCTGCGGCGGGAGGTGGTGGACGACGCTGTCGCGAGGTATGACGAGCCCCTCCTCGGGGGCCCCGCCACCGTGCTCGTGACCGTGGAGCGGCGGCGCCGGAGCGAGGTCAGCCATCGCGGCGGGTGGCGCCCGCACCGACCGGGCTGCGGTCGTCGTCGCCCTCCTCGGGTGCTCCGCCACGATGCGCCAGGGACGACAGCAGGATACCGAGCGCCAGGGTCAGCAGGACGCCGATGATGCCGGCGGCGACCGCGGCTCCCGCCCCGTCGCCCAGCCACGCGAGGGAGTAGTCCGCCAGCGGCGATGAGGCTGCCGCCGAGTCGACCGCGGTGGAGCCGAAGCCGAGGCGCTCGCCGACATACTCGAGGCCGTCCGGGTGGCTGCTGGCCAGCAGGCTCAGCCCCCCGCCGACCAGCAAGGACGTGGCGAGCAGCCCGCCGGCGAAGCGCGGGGTGACGCCCGCCCGGCGGCGACCAACGGGTGCGTCGGCGCGCACCGTCGTCCGTCGTCCGTCGCCGTCCACGAGCTCCAGGTCCGGCACGAGGTGACGCGCGACGTGCACCAGGTCGGGTCGTGACGCCACGACGGCGGACACGACGGCCGCGGTGATGACGGCCTCCCCGATGCCGATGACCAGGTGCCAGCCGAGCATCGCCGTCGTGAGGGTGCCCAGCGGGATGGGGGCGGCCCCGCCCACGGCATACAGACCGACGAAGGCGAGGGCCGCGGCCGGGACCGCGAGCAGACCCGCGACGGCTGCGGCGGGCACCACGGAGGCCGGCCGGCGAGGGAGCACCGCGAGGACGGCGCGCACGACGATCGACCCGACGAGGACGCCGACCACGCCCATGACGGTGATGTTGGCGCCGAGTGCGGTGAGCCCGCCGTCGGCGAAGACGAGCGCCTGCACGAGCAGCACCGTCGTCATGACGAGCACGCCCGTCCATGGGCCGACGAGGACCGCGGCGAGCGCTCCGCCGAGGAGGTGACCGCTCGTGCCCGCCCCGACCGGGAAGTTGACCATCTGCACGGCGAAGATGAAGCACGCGACGAGGCCCGCCAGCACGGGCCCGGTCTCGCCGAGCTCGCGCCGGGCCTGGCGCAGGGCCAGCGCCGTGGCGCCCACCGCCAGCAGGCCGGTGCCGATGGAGGTGGGGGCGTCCAGGAACCCGTCGGGGATGTGCATGCCGTCATCATTTCCCTGTTGCGAAGGCATTGCAATACGGGTTCGACCTGCGGCGCTGACGTACTTCCCAGTATGCGGACAGGACGCGGCACGATCCGGTCACGGTCCACCCTGGTGCCCTTCCCAGCGGCCTTCGTGCGGGTGCACGCTATGGCGCGCAATGTTATTCACGGCCCACCAGACGTGCCACGCCCACACCTACGAGGAGTTGACCGGATGAGCCTGTTCCGCACGAAGTCGATCGAGGCGTCCATCGCCGAGACCGTCGAGGAGGAGTACCAGCTCAAGAAGAACCTGACGGCGGTCGACCTCACGGTCTTCGGCATCGGCGTCATCATCGGAGCCGGCATCTTCACCCTCACCGGACGCGCCGCCGCGCAGTACGCCGGCCCCGCCATCGTCATCTCCTTCGTGATCGCGGCCTTCTCCTGCGGGCTCGCCGCCCTCTGCTACGCCGAGTTCGCCTCGACCGTCCCCGTGTCCGGGTCGGCCTACACCTTCTCCTACGCGACGCTCGGTGAGCTCGTCGCCTGGATCATCGGCTGGGACCTGCTCCTGGAGATGATGCTGGGCGCCGCCGTCGTCGCCCAGGGCTGGTCGCAGTACTTCGTCGTGCTCCTCGGCCACCTCGGCCTCACGTTCCCCGCCTCCGTGGCCCCCGGCTCGCGCTTCGACCTGCCGGCCTTCCTCCTCGTCGCCGTCATCACGGCCCTGATCGCCTACGGCATCAAGGAGTCGATGCGGGTCAACCTCGTCTTCGTCGCGATCAAGCTGTTCATCGTGCTGTTCGTGATCATCGCCGGCATCCGCTTCATCAAGCCGGAGAACTACTCGCCGTTCATCCCGGAGGCGATCGCCCCGCAGGCCGCCGAGGCCGGCGTCATGCACCAGCCCCTCGTGCAGCTGATCTTCGGCCTCAACCCGACGACCTACGGCTGGGGTGGCATCCTCGCCGGCGCCTCGCTCGTGTTCTTCGCCTACATCGGCTTCGACGTGGTCGCGACGACGGCCGAGGAGGCCCGCAACCCGCAGAAGGACCTGCCGATCGGCATCATCGCCTCGCTGATCATCTGCACGATCCTCTACGTGGCCGTCTCGCTCGTGATCACCGGCATGGTGCACTACGACCAGATCAACCCCAAGGCAGCGCTGGCCTCGGCGTTCGAGAGCGTCGGTCAGGGGTGGGCGTCGACGCTCATCTCCGCCGGCGCCGTCGCCGGTCTGTTCACCGTCGTCATGACGCTGATGATCGGTGGCACGCGCGTGGTCTTCGCGATGTCCCGCGACTGGCTGCTCCCCCGCTGGCTGGGCCGCACCAACCACCGCACCGGCACCCCGGTCCGCATCACGATCATCATCGGCCTGCTCGTCGCCCTCGTGGCCTCGCTGACCCCCATCGGCAAGCTCGAGGAGATGGTCAACATCGGCACCCTGTCGGCCTTCGTCCTCGTGTCGGTCGCCGTCCCGGTGCTGCGCAAGAGCCGCCCCGACCTGGAGCGCTCCTTCCAGGTGCCCGGATCGCCGATCCTGCCCTGGCTCGCCGCGCTGGTCTCCTTCTACCTGATGCTCAACCTGCCGCTCGACACCTGGCTGCGGTTCCTCGTGTGGATGGCGCTCGGCTTCCTGATCTACTTCGCGTACTCGCGGACCCACTCGCGCCTGCACCTCAAGGGCGAGGCCGCGACGCCCCACGAGCACATCGGCAACCCCGCCGCCGGGGGTCGCTACGACGCCAACGGGTCGACCCGGCAGGACGACTGACCCCGACCCGCGTCCCGCTTCCTGCGCGAGACGCCGACCACCTCTCACGCCGAGTGGTCACATCCCG